>CAZADD010000006.1:0-29644 GCA_964483825.1 uncultured Oscillospiraceae bacterium | reverse complement strand
TACTGCGAAAAAATTTCGCAGTATTTTTTTATCCAAGCCGCTAGGCTTGGTATATTTGTCGAATTCGGCAAGATACCCCAAAAAAAGGCGGTATGCATTGCAATTGGTGTCAGATATATATCACGAATTTAAGCTTCAGCGTATGTATCGGCGACTTATAATATACACTGCGCATGCACTACTCGTTGCTTTTTCGCGACAAAAACT
The DNA here is from genome assembly GCA_964483825.1 of uncultured Oscillospiraceae bacterium. Classification (GTDB taxonomy): domain Bacteria; phylum Bacillota; class Clostridia; order Christensenellales; family CAG-314; genus Fimimonas. The sequence goes on along the minus strand of CAZADD010000006.1, from coordinate 29,437 downwards.
TATTTTTCGAGTAATTTATCCGTATTGCGACCGCCGTAAAACACATGAAACACAATCACTTCATGCGTCTTTTCGTTTGGCATATAGAAAACTATGTAATTGTCTACAACTAACTTTCTTAATCCTCGACTATGCCACGGTTCTTTTTCCACTAAAGAAAATTTATTCGGCATCTTGTTAAGATTTTCAACTTGGTCAAGAATTCTACCAACCTGCTTTTTTGCCGTTTCGGGAACAAGCAACACTTCGGCAACGTAAGCATAAATATTTCTAAATTCTTGCTTAAATTCCGGGGTGAGGACTACTTTCCATTCGCTCATAAACCTAGTTCCTTCGAAATTTCAGCTTTGAAATCCGCAACACCAGTGCATAATCCGTCTGCATAAGATTTTGCCGCTTGGTTCATAAGTGCATCAAATTCTTCATCCGTCAATGAACCATATGCAATAGGCTTCCCGACTTCGGGCAATTTCATTTCAAAAGGGATTTTCCTTTGCAATGCAATTTGACGAAGATAAATCTCCATGGCCGTTGCCATAGATATTCCTAATTGATCCAAAACAGTTTCCGCCTGCGCTTTTATAGTAGGCTCAACTCTGGTAAATACGTTTGCAGTTCTTGCCATATTTAAATACCTCCAATATACAGTATTCTTCCGTTAGCTACATTATATACAATTCGATTGCGATTTGCAAGCATTTTGCCAAACATTTTTTCGTTCCTTAATACATTTCTTAATGCAGAAAGAACACTAGTAAAACAGTAATTACCTGAATTGATAATACAAGAAGCTTCCGCTTTGCTTGCAAGGAGCGGAAGCGCCGCCGTTTTACATACTAGAAGTACAAAACGCATGTTTTGTGGCAAAACGACAGTTTTGCAAACATTTTGCCGCAAGGCGAAATGTTTACTTCGTACAGTTTATAATACAAGAAGCTTCCGCTTTGCTTGCAAGGAGCAGAAGCGCATCCGTTTTACATACTAGAAGTACAAAACGACAGTTTTGCAAACATTTTTCAGCAAGGTGAAATGTTTATTTCTTATGGTCTCCAACATAATACCATTGTTGATCATATAAATATTGCTTTCTTTTTTTAAGATTACTGTCGAAAAAAAATTAGATTCAAATCCTATGTGACCACTCAATGTTCGCTAAAATAACACGCTCCTTATCAAACAGCGTTGACAACTGGCTTTTATGTTAAGTTTTTTTATCCTAAATATTAGTGTAAAAAGACACACCCCCGGCGCACAACGGATTGAATAGTTAGATTATTTCTATCCTACAAGGCACTTGGCAAGCAAGTTTTTGTTGATAATCTGAGTTATTTATGCACCCCACAAAAAGTCGTTACGCTCAAGTTGGACCCCGTTGCTCCTTGCACGCAACGCATAGGCTGGAGTTTGCTGCCTGAGCGTTAGCGAAGAAAGTTGCCGAGGGCTCCACTTGGGATACGGCAATATCTCGTTACATACGCAATTAAAAATACGGTTTTGAGACGAAAAGCGTCAGACATTTTTTTACGCAAAGGAATTAATTCCATATTTTGTCAAATTATTATCACATTGCAATAATTTTGCATATTGACATTGCCACAATCGTATGTTACAATTTAGTATATTTTGATAACATTGGAGGTGGGAAGATGAATCAAAATAACAAACCCGTCACACACACCGTCACCATTCCCAACGGTTCCACGCTGACAATTTCCTCACCGGAAACAACCGTTGTTTGCGACGTATGCGGCGCCGAGAACACCGCCGATAAAGTGCTGTGCAGAGTGTGTTCTAACTATTTGAAAGACGAAAACGAAGAGGATTTTTGAAAATGGCAACTGAAGAAAAGAAAGATTTAGCCCTTGAAAAGAAAAATCAGGAAATTGAAAAAGAAGTTCTGAAAATCAGAAACGGCGAAATAAAAATTTCCGATATTCTTGCCGATGCGCCCAACGCACAGGAAATTGTGGATAAGGCCATCGAAGCCAAACCACTGTTTTTCCGCGACACACGGGAAGATCAACGCACGGATGCAAACGCTTTTGTATTTGTTAAGCATATTTTGACAACCACAAAGGTTCAAAACGAAAAGGAAGTTGCGTATTTCGAAACGCTCAACTCCTCCCCCGCTCTTAGCATTCACTACGAAAGTGTTGCCGACGAATCGGTTGAATACTTCGACAAAGATTTGGAACTGCCCACACAGTTGAAATCCAAACTTTCACTTTCCCTTGTGATAGCCGATGCGTTGCGGTTGTTGAACGCCTTAAACTTCAAACTGAACGACTTTTCTCTTGCAAGGCTTTATAACGTTATTCGTGCCGAAATCACACGCAGCGTAAAAGCCAAAATTTTGGAATACATCCAAAGGGAAAGACTTGGCTACTTCGGTTTTGAATTTGCTTGCGCAACGTTATCCGAATCTGTGCAGGCAGAACTTGCCCTTGCTTTTGAAAAATACGGTTTGCAAGTGATAAAATTCCACTTCGACAAACTGTCGATCCCCGACCAAATAATAAAAATCGTTCAAGACGAGTACATGAACGCAAGAGCTTTGAGCATACGTTCCAAGGCAGAATTGCAATGGGCAACATCCAGTTTGGAAATTTTGAAACTGAAATCGGAAATTATCGACAAACACCACTTGCCTGCCGATACCCTTTCGGAAATGGAAAAAGACAAGGCTTTGGACAGATATTTGAAAAAAATGGAAGGCAAAGTGGAAACAAAAATCGAATTCAAGAAAGAAAAAGCCACAAACGCAAACAGCGAAGATATTCTTGTTGCTACCTTACCTGTTGAACCGAAAAAACCCGATGAAATTGGCAAGAACAGCAACGCAAAACTTATTGGATTCTCGTTGGGCGCAGTAGTAGGATTAATTTTGGGCATCGTAGGTTTGACTATTCAAATTGGTGGTTTGGTAGCTTTTGGCTTCATCGCAACGGTCGCCCTTGGAGTGCTTGATGCCGTTGCAATCGTGCAAAAAACGAAAGGCAAAAAACTTGTTGACGACTACAAGATGAAGTTATCCATCTATGAAGAAGGAATGAAAGCATATGCGAAAGAATATGCCGAATACGAAGAAGCAAACAGAAAATTGACTGCTAACCCCAACAGATACTACAAGAAAGACGGAGCAATCTACGAAAAGAGAACGCCGATTATCTAGTTTGTGGGCGCACGACGCAGCATTTGCACCGATATTATCCCACATGAACGGATAACACGGCATTTGCAAAACAATTGACTGTAACGACAAAAATCCCGATAGGTCGCAAAGACTTATCGGGATTTTTTTGTCTACAAGCAAAACGGCTTGGAAATTTCCAAACCGTTAATTTTTTTGAGTTTTTGGTTATTTGACTGTATTTTGAATATGTGTTTTGAATAAAAACAACGTTGTGCAACCGAGCGATAAGTGATAGTGAAGAGTGAAGAAGTGAAACGTTTTTTGCTTTTTGTTTGAAAAGTTATACAAATTTCAAAAAGTATCCTTTTCTTTTCTCTTTTCTCTCGGACGACGAAGTCGGCCGTTTGCCCTCTCAGTCGGCAAGCCGACAGCTGTTACTTCGAAAATGTTAAACAGGCCAACAAATATATGAAATTTTGCACTTCCATGCAAGCAATATGTCGCAAAAAACCGCTAACGTATGCAAAAATTGTGTGAACAACTGCCGTTACGCTTGTTCCAACGAAAGAAAACCTTGTTGAAAACAAGACGGGAACAAAAACATTTTTTCGCCAACAGAAAAAGTCACGGTGACGTACTTTCTTGCCTTGTCGATAGCGGCAATTTTACCTTCGCCAAACTTTTGGTGAAAAACCTTGGCCCCCACCACTGCGCCGGAAAAATCCGGTTGAGGTTGGGGCTGTTCTGTTTTGGCAACCGTTGTTGTAACGACACTTCCTACTTTTGTGGCGGCAACTGTCTTTTGTGCATCCAAATTGTCCCTTTCGGCATTTGGCACCGTTTCGGTGTCAACAAGAGATGCTTGCTGATTGAAAAACAACCTGCGATATTCTTCACGACGAATAACGGTGTCCCAACCGCCAATTTCAGTTGCAACGTTCTTTTCAATTCCCGTGTAGGAAAGTGAAGAATCTTCGTAACGCTTAAATTTGAAAATTGCATCATTCATCAAACTTGCATTGAACACGCCTATCGAACACAGCAAGTTGAAATCGTTCACGTCCAAGCCCGTAACTTTTTTGAAAAGTCCCGGTTCCAGTTGTGTGATTACGTCCTTTAACGAACGCTCACGGTAGTCGGTTAAATACATAAAAATTGGTACTCTCGTGGCAAATTTTATCAATTTTTCTTGTATTTGCTTACGCAACAATTTGTACTCTTTTTCGTATTCGGAAATTTCCTTCTTTTCCTTCGCACTCAATTTGTCTTGTGCTTCCTTTTTGGCCTTCTTCACCGCGTCGGATTTGTTTATTATTGTGGATATATCCTGATTTAGCGAACGAAAACCCTCTATACGCATAAGTGCGTCAAGCGCATCTTTGTTGTTCAGCAAGCGTGACAGAGTGTTGTTATCCACGTTTACAAGCAAGGCCGATTCCCATCGTTTGGCAAGCAAAGTTGCGCTAGTGCCGGCCATGGCGATATCCAAAACATCTTGCGCATTTATTTGCTTCATTGTGCTGCCGTCGTAAGCTAAAACGGGCAAAAAGTGAATGAACTCGGCAACTTTCTTTTCCGGGTTAGATTCGTCCACGTTCAATCGGCAAGAATAATCGGAAATTTGTCGCAGTGCACGGTCCAACGCAAAGTCAAACACGTAGCAATCCTTCTTTACAATTTGCGTTTTTCCATTGTCATCCAACACTTCCCACGGCGATTGCACGCGAAAAGCTGCTTGAAAGTAAGTTTCCGGCGATTTCAAATTTCGCAACATAAAAATGCCCGTCCAAGGTTTCACCGTGACACCCGTCACAAGTTTCCCGCACGAAAGCGTTATTGTTTTTGTTTCCAACGGATTGCCCATGGACTGTTGTACGGGGCGCAAAGCATCCAACCCGACACCGGCATCAACACCGGCACACACGTTAATTTTGTAGTCGTGATAAAAAACGTTTTGCTTTTGTTTTAGCAAGTTCGCCATAGCATTGCAACTTGCAATGTCCGGCAAAAACCACAGAGTGTGGGAAAGTACGTTCAACAGCCTTGTGTCGGAAAACGGCATGGGCGGACGTTTGTCTTGGCCCAATTTCAAATCGTCCACACTGCTTGGAAGGTAGGAACCACGAATAAGATCCAACCACTTTTGCACCTCGTTTTCATAAACAAACTTGGCATCGTCGCCTTTGCCATTTGCAGAAAAGAACACGTTCAAATCGAACTCGTCAAACTCGCCTTGCACCGCAATTTGCCGAATACTATCCGGTATGCGATAGGTCATCATCACCATACGCGGCAACGATAAATAGGGGTTGCCGGAACCAATCCAACTTTCCTTTGCGCTTTGCTCGTCGCTGTAGGTCCAGTTGAAAATTTGGTCTTCAATAAACTCACCGCTGTTTATTGCTCTGAACGGCGTGCCTGATAGGAACAAATAGTAACCTGTTGTGATGGGCAAAAACGATTCGTTGTAGGCGTTATCCGCTTCCGACTTCTTGTACTGTTCGGCATCGAAATCGGCCATTGTTTCTTCATCGACGTTTTCGAACAATTTTTTGGCATTTTCACGCCAAGCACCAAAGTGATATTCGTCAAACACCACGATATCCCAGTTGGTTGTGTGAATAAACTCGTTTTTAGCTTTTATTCCGCCGTTTTCGTTGGTGCCAAGCAAATCTTGAAAAGAACCGAACACCACTATCGGGCGGCTTTTGTCCGCTTGTTGGAACTGCACGTCCACGTTAATTTTGTTGTCGTGCGCATCTTTGTTGGAAATAAACTGCCAACCTTCAAAATCAACGTGCGACAGCAAATCGTCACGCCAAGCCGATTCCACTGCCGGTTTGAACGTCAACACCAAAACACGCTTCAAACCCATTCTTTTGGCAAGTTGGTAGGTTGCAAAAGTCTTTCCAAAACGCATTTTTGCATTCCACAAAAACTTTGGCGGCTTGTGCGGATCTTCCTCTTTGGCTTTTTGAAAAAACGCCATTGTTTTTTGCACGGCAACGGTTTGTTCCGGCCGCATGCGGAAAGTTAAACTGCGGTTTTCTTCCGAAACAAGCCCTTCCCTAACTTCCAAAACGGCACTTTTGACATCGCTTGCCGAACAACAAAACCACTCGTTGCGATCTTCACCTTGATTGAGTTGTCTGAAACCTTTTCGCCGCAAAACCGTATGAACGTCGTGATCGGAAAAACACGTTCCGTCACTTCGCATGGCAGATTCTTCCAACACAATTTGATAGCGAATTCCGCTTACGTGCAACTGTTCCCTGATGCGAGTTTCTGCATTTCTATCGGTGTAACCCACCTTGACGTATCCCTTGTGCGAATCTACCCCAACCAATTGATAGGCATAGATCGTTGGCGTGACCGCCGGGCGTTGAATAAAAAATTCCTGTGACATGGTCAAATTGTTTTACTCCTTTTGGGAATTCTTTAGCATATTACTAAATTCTTCAACTTGTTCTTGATCCCTAAAACGACCTTCAATTTCAATAATTCTTTCTAGCATTTCTGCAACTTCGTCCATATCTACACTAACACTGTTGGCAAAATTAAAATTTCGATCAGCTAAGTATCGCGAATATTCAACGCATCGAGCATTTTCGTCGACATGCTCATTCCTTTCAATAAAGCTTATTGCTTTGCTAAAAATATCAAAACGACAACCAGTAGCATCACACAATTGAGTTTTTAAATTTGTCAAATCATGAGTTGTCGGACAAGTATTCCTGGTATATAACATATAGAGATATTTCATCTTCAATTCTACATAATGCCTAAAACAGAAAAATGCTGGCAAATATTTTAATATGTATTTTTTCTGAGTTTGAAAATTTTTTGCATGTTGATATTTTTTTACTTGCTGTAACAAAACGCAACAACTTTCAAAATATGAATCGACAACAAATTTTAACTCAAGCAATTCTGAAGGTTCCTTTTCATCTTGACAAAAATCAATTATTACTTTATCTTTTGCACACATGTATACAATTGAACCATCAAGATTATTTAATTGTTTATTCATAACTTTGCTCCAATCCACAAAATGCTGGTTCTACTCCATTGGTTTTATCATAGATTCGATAAAATCTACTTCTTCTTGGGTTAGATTGTACTTAGCATATAATTCTTCGTCCGTCCACGGTTTTGAAAAGTCTTGCAAGGGGACATAATGATAAACTTGCTTTGTAGCGTGTTGCGTTTGTTTACGTATACCCACCAAACAACGGAAAAATTTGGTTTTTAGGTAGGACATTGCGTTCTCTGCTTCTGATCGTATTTCAAAGTTTCCAATTTCAAGAAAAGTTTCTGTGCACAACTCTCCTGGCGTAGCCAGGACTGGCGTAGCCAGGACTGGCGTAGCGGGGCCTTCTCCTATTTCTCCACAACCGTAACTGTTTGCTATGAACAATTTGTATTTATTTAAGCCGTTTTTCTTTGGCAATGGATAATTTTTCGGAATATATTTTGTAACCCTTTTCAAAGATTCAAGCCCCAAAATACTGTAACCGCCTTTTATAGGAGTGTCGCTTATCGGCGGTAAATCAAACTTGCTTGGATTCGCGAAAAAGTCACTTGCCAATCCATAAGGTTTTCTCGACGAAACTATCGTTTCAAATGATTTTTCGTGCTTTGTGCAAACTTTGTTTTTTATCGCCACTAATTCCGGATAACGAATAAAAATATCATCGTTATCTTCTACAAGATAGCGTTTGGATACGGACGTACCCTTACTATCGTGCCTGTAAATATCGCAAACTTTTTCAACATCTCGTTCCCACAAAAAATAACAAATGCCACCTTTTATGTCTACGCCCGTAAAACAGTCTTCCGAATTTGCAAAATCGTGCAAAACTGTGATATGCTTATCGTGTATCATCACTTCGCGAAAACTTTCCAATCCTTTTCCACCGGTCATCCATCTGGCAGGAATTATCATTGACAAATAATGCGGATTCAACTTTTTGGCAGATTCAATAAACTTTTGATATATCGGCTTTGCACTGGCTTGTGCGCCGCCATCGGTCAGTTGATACGGTGGGTTGCCTATTATAACGTCAAATTTCATGTTGAATAGTTTCTCCGGGTTGTCGATATGAATGAATTCGTAAGCGTAGTTTTCCAAGTCGTCGCCACGATTATACTGCTGTTTGCTTGCGCCGCAATATTTGCATTTTTCTCCTTGCCAAGTGTGAGCAATTCGTTTGTAACGCACGTTGCCTTCGGCGCTTTTGAATTTCGTGACGGAAAATTCGCTGTTTGGGTACTTGCTGCAGTAAATTCCTCGGCGAGAAAGCAAACTTGTAAGTTCCGTGGGGGCAATGCCGAAAATTTGTTTGTGAAAAATGTGATCCACACGTTGTTGCAAATCCGGAAATTGCCGTTCTAGTCCCTTCAATAAACGCTTGGCAATTTCGCGCAAAAATACGCCGGTTTTGCAAGCGGGATCCAAAAACGTTGTATCGGGGTTTTGGAAAATTTCTTGCGGCAACATATCCAACATTTGATTGACGATTTCCGGCGGAGTGAACACTTCGTCGTTGGATAGGTTTGCCAGACAACTCAAAACGTCCGGGTTATAAACTTTGTTGAACAGATTATCGCTCATGGTAGGTCACCTTCCTTGTGGATTACTTGCACTGCTGCACCATGCGATAGTGCGTGACGTATCGGCACAAAAACTTGCCTTCTGCGGATGGTTGACCATCCAACACTGACTGCTGTTGACATTGGGGAGTGGAATTGAGTTCCAACAGATGTGCAAAAGTGTAATCTTGCCGCTGCATTTGCGAGCCGGTGATAAATGCCCATTCGGAAAACACAATGGGCTCGTCGGTATCGTTGCCGTGTTCGTCCACGCATTTCAGCGTGAGTGCGTTGCCGCAAACAACATTGCGCTGCAAAATGAATTGCACCGCTTCGCGCGTTTGACTGTTTACTTCGTTTTTACAAACGGCTTTGTAGGCTTTATCCCAAATTTGAAAAAGACGTTGGCGACAGGCAATAACGTTGTCGTGCAAAATATCCACACCATAGACGCTGGAAACGGCCAGAACAGCGTTTTTTTCGTAATCTAAACCGGACTTTTTGTACTTGCGCTTGACAACGTCCAACTTGCGAGTGAGAATTTCCGCAAGAAAATTGCCGTCACCACAGGCCGGTTCTAAAAAACGGCTGTCGATACGCTCGGTTTCGTCCTTTACAAGATCGCACATGGCCTTAACTTCACGCTCGGCAGTGAAAACCTCGCCGTGATCACGAACACGCTGTTTTGATTTTGTTTGAGATTTTGGCATTTGACGGATTTTCCTTGAATTAGTCTTATACTTATAATATTATAGCGTTTTAAGACTAACAAAGCAACCCTAAAAGACTAATATTTTCAAAAAAAATGTATTAGAATACATTTATAAGACTAATATTAGGTAAGAAAAATGAATATAGGTGACAGAATAAAAACTTTGAGAGAAAAAGGCGGATACACACAAAATGCGCTTGCCGAACGAGCAGGGGTATCGCAAACGCATTTGCGACGAGTGGAATTGGGACAAGCGGACATCACCGTTGGGCACTTGCAACTGATTTGCGATGCGTTGGAAATTCCGCTGAAAGATTTTTTCAACGTGAGCGACACCGCCGAAGAATTGTCGATTGCATTATCTAAACTATCCCCGAAACAAAAGAATTTGTTGATTGACTTTTTGAAAAGTTTGTAAAAAAGAGAAACGGCTTGGAAAATTTCCAAACCGTTTATTTTTTAGAGTTTTTGGTCATTTAACTATATTTTGAATATGCGTTTTCGAGAAAAACAAGGTTGTACAGCCGAGTGATAAGTGATAGTGAGAGTGAAGAAGTGAAACGTTTTTTTGGCTTATTGTTTGAAAAGTTATACAAATTTCAAAAAGTATCCTTTTCTTTTCTCTTTTCTCTCGGACGACGAAGTCGGCCGTTCGCCCTCTCAGTCGGCAAGCCGACAGCTACCCGAAAGTGAGAGGAATGTTGCAAGACGTGCACCACGGCAAACTTCCGCTTTTTCAATTTATTGCCAAATAAAGTTATTTCTAAATAGCGTTTGACGTTTGCACATTCATGCCAAGATAAGCGTTGATAAAATTTGCCCCAAATTGGCGTATTTTGGACAGATTGCCGGAGTTTTACTCAATTAGTCCACAACTTCCACTTGTACCTCTTTCGGGGCGGTGATAATGGACGGACAGCCCTTTTGCAAACGGCACGTCACTTCTCCGAACGGAGTTGCAAACGACACCAAGGCGTGTTCCAAGCCCAACAATGACGGGTTCAAACGAATTTTCTTCATTCCGGGGGAAATAATTTCCAAACCAAGCAATGCCTTGGGCAAGGAATACAGCGGAGTGCCGCCCCAAGCGTGGCTGTGATCGAATTGGTAGGTGGGTTCGGGCGCAACAAAGCCTTCCACAAGTCCTTTGGAAAACTCGGCAACGGGCTTTTTCCACTGTTCAAGCAGTTTCAACGTGTACTTTTCGCGCAAGCCCAAGCGGAAAATTGCTTCCAACAAATAATGCAAGAAATACGGTTGACATTCACCTTCGATTTCGTTTTCCATCACTTTTTCCACCAACTGCGTCGCAACGGCATCGTCGCAAACGCCAAAGTAGGCGGCAAGCATGTTGGGGTGTTTGATATAGTAGCGTTTTTGCACGTTTTGCGGCATAAACGGTCCCAACAAACTTTCGTCCGTAGGCGTGTTCAGACCGGCAAAATACATGCCTTTTTCGCTATCGAACAACTGCGAATTTATTGCCGAGCGCAAACGTTCCGCACGGTTTTTGCAACTGCAAGCGTCGTCCGAAAGCCCCAGTGCATCAAAAATTTTGGCAGCCGATTGTAGCGCACCGAAATAGAACATATTCAAGCACGTTTGCCCCAACGCTTTGGGCGGATGATGCAACGACAGCCCGTCCAAATAGATCCAATCCACAAACATGTAGTCGGGGGCATTTTCCACCAAACCGTTTGTGCCAACGTAACTTTCAAAACGTTCCAGCAACAACTGCAAGCCCTTTTTGCAACCTTCCAGTAGTGAAACGTTGCCGGTGATTTGGTACACGTCGTGCAGCATGCGGACGAAAATAAGGCTATACGTGGTGTGAAAAAGACGACCGTTTTGCTCTTCCAGCAATTTTGCGGTGCGCAAAAGGTCGAATTCCGCAAGGCGCATATCTCCGAAAGAAAACAGCGTCATCAAACTTTCAATGTAGTAATCTCCAGTGCAAGCAAGCGGTTCGCAGTGCGTCGGGCTATCCAAGTGTTGCGTTTGACGGCAAATTTTCAAGGTGTGTTTGCACGCGTCCAAAACGGCGTTTAATTCATTGTCGCTTGTAACCGTTTTGCCCTCGTAGCAACACGGATAGTTGGTTGCAATAACGAAAATATCAACGGTAACTTCCACATCCGAAAGATTTTGCAACTTTGCAACAACATTACCTACGCTGTGCAAATAAAAGCCACGGTATTCCGTACTTCCGCAAAGCGTCACGTTTTCCACCGTGCCGCCGCCACCGTCCGATTCACGCAACCGTGCTTCTACTTTCACTCCGCCGCCACTACACTTTACGCAAAAGAACCCTGCATAAATTTTGTCGTAATCAAGCTGAACAACTTTGCTTTCGTGCGAAGCGAGCGTAACAGTGCTGCCATTTGCAACCAGTTTGTGCTCTTCACGTACCGGAATGGGTGCCGTTTGCACGTGCCAAATATCTTCCGTTTGCTGCGCATTTACAAAGGCATCGGGCAAAACGTTGCCGTCGAACACGCAAGACGAAACGTATGCGCCGTTTTTGCGCACCAGCCAACTTTCGTCGGTGCACAAGTCTTGAGTTGTGCCGTCGGCAAAAAGTACACTACCGCTCAACATAAAGCCGCCGTGCCCCATGGAATAATCGCAAAAGCGGTCCGGCATCATTTGCACACGCACGAAAAAGTTCAATTCCGCTTGCGCAGGTTTGAACTCCGCCTCATAGGCGTAGTAGTTTTTTCGTGCCACATCGTTTTGCAAAAAATCTCCGCCCACACCGGCAGGGCCGGTTGCAATGCAACTGCCGTTACAAAACAGTTGAAACAATGTGTCGCCGCTGAAACGCAACTTTACCGATACGGGCACTTGCGAAAAACTGTAGTTTTTGACAAACTCCGCAACGGTGAAATTGCCGCTATCGACGTTGGTGCTGCCGTTCCAATCGACAAAAGCACTGTAATTTGTTGTTTGATTGTTTGGATATGCCTCCGTGGGCAACCAAATCCATTTTTTAGGATACATTTTTTCCTCTTTTTGACGCAGTTTGCCCAATAACCGAGCAAACTGTTCACTCAAAGATACTTAACAAACGCAATTTGCCGGGTTTGTTGTTCCAACGTTACACAAACGCCGTTTTACACACACGCTTGACGGCAATTGTTGCCACAACAAATATTGTGCGGCAAACGGTCAACATTTAACTGCAACGACACAAGAAATCCCCCCCAACGCACAGCAAAATAGACGTTATACACGCCATTTTTGCGTTGAAAAGAAACTTTTCTGCGCCACAATGTTCAAAACAAAACCAAAATAAATTTCCGACACAAAACACGTTGCGTCGGAAACATATCACTTACTTATTCAAAATGCCGTCCAGCGGATTGAGATGCCATAAGTCAACAAGACCTTGCAAAACCTCATCGGGAATGACGTTAACGACATGACCAAGCGTAAGCATATACACTTGTGCGGTTTTTTCCACCGTTTCGATAAGGCCGAACGTTTCGTCGATATCCTTGCCTGTGCCGTAAATGCCGTGGTTTGTCCAAACGACAAGACGGTAGTTATTCATCTTTTCCGCCGTGGCAATACCAATTTCGTTTGTGCCGCAAAGCATGCAAGGCAAAACGCCCACGCCATCCGGGAACACAACGATTGCTTCGGTGTTGCTGCGCCACAGTTTTTCCGTGAAAATTTTGTCGCCCACGGGCACCACTGCCGACATACACATTGTGTAGGTGGGGTGCGTGTGCATAACAACGCGGTGAGCAGGGTCCTTTTTCAGCCTTGTTGCGTGCGTCATCAAGTGTGCGGGGCATTCACTGGTAAATTTTCCGCCGTCCTTCCAGCCCCACAGCAACTGTGCGTTTTGGCAATCGTCGGCAATGCGAATGATACCAAGGTTTGTTTCGGGGTCTTTGATGACGTTTTTGAAATATTTGCCCGTGCCTGTGAACAAAAAGTACTTGCCTTTCAAGCTTTCGTCCGCCGTGAAATTGAGAGGGATTGTGCGCAACACTTTCGTTACGTCCAAATATTCGGCAAGTTCAGCTTCGTTCAAAATTACAGATACGTTGCCGCCGTTGCGTTCGTCCCAACCTTGACGGTACATGTTTGCAGTGACGTCGCACATTTCAACAATAAATTTCGATTCCAAAATGTTTTTCATAATTTACTCCTTCTTGCGTTTAGCGTTTAGACAAAACTTCGTTTTCGTAGCGAACGACTTCCGTGTAGTAGTCTTCTTGAACACCGCATTCATTCAAATACTGTTGCCAAACTGCCCCGAAATCCATGGTTTTCAGTTCTTCTTGCAACACCATAAGTTTTGTGAGATTGTTTTGGTTTTGCAATGACTTCAACTCGTCCGACGGTTGCAACAATGCGCCAAGCAATGCTTTGTGAACGTTGCGAACGCCCGTTACCCATGCGGAAATGCGGTTGATGCTTGCATCGAAGTAGTCGGTTGCAATGAAAACTCTATCCAAAGCATCGTTGCGAACAATTTCCTTGGCAATTTCTTTCGTTTCGTCGTCCAACAAAACGACGTGATCGCTATCCCAACGAACACCGCGCGTAACGTGCAATGCAATGTGGTCGTTGAACAGCAACAATGCGCTGATTTTGTCCGAAACAAGTTCCGTGGGATGATAGTGGCCGTTATCCATAAGCGGCGTGATGCCCTTGTAGTCGGCGTAGGACAGGCAAAATTCCGCACTACCCACCGTGTAACTTTCCAAACCGATACCAAAAACCTTGCTTTCCAATGTTACGAACACCTTGGATTTGTCGTAGGGTTCCGCCAAAATTTCATCCATGCTTTGTTTGTAGCGTGCACGGGGAGAAAGCCTATCGGCAGGAATATCCTTGTATCCGTCGGGAATCCAAAAGTTGATAACACACGGAACGCCCGTTTCGTTTGCAAAATATTCGGCAATTTTGATACATTGTTTGCCGTGACGCACCCAATAGGCACGCACTTCTTCGTCGGGGCTGGATAACGTGAGATTATCTTTCACCATGGGGTGCGCAAAGAACGTCGGGTTAAAATCGATACCCATATTGCGTGCTTTGGCATATTCCACCCATTTTGCGAAGTGCTTGGGTAAAATTTCATCTCTGCCAACGTGTTCGCCCTCTTCAAAAATGGCATAACTTGCGTGAAGGTTAAGTTTTTTCTTGCCGGGGATAAGGCTGAACGCTTCGTCCAAATCCGCCATGAGCTGTTCGGGCGTGGTTGCCTTGCCGGGATAATTGCCCGTTGTTTGAATGCCGCCGGAAAGCGATTGTTTGCTATCGAAACCGACAACGTCGTCGCCTTGCCAACAATGCACGGAAACCGTGACGTCTTTGAGTGTTTGAATGGCTTTATCCGTGTCCACTCCAAGTGCCGCATAAGCCTGCTTTGCAAGTTGATATCTGTTCATAATTCTCCTTTGTGAACGCCCTTGATCGGCATCCTGTTTGTTTTTTGTGTTTTGGTTGCAACTGTTAATTTGCGCCTCGTTTTGGGCGAATATCCAACAAAATTAGTTATCCAAACGGCGCATTTGCGCAAGCATGTTTCCGATTGCCGTTGCTTCGATGGGCAATGCAACAACGGTTTTGCCCGTGTACTGTTCGGTAAGTTGGTTCAAAAACTTGTTTTTTGCACCGCCGCCGACAATGTAGATTTTATCAAAAGTTTTGTTCAGCGTTTGCTCCATGCCGCTGACAGCCTTGCTGTAGCTCAATGCCAAACTGCAATAGATGCTTGCATACAAATCGCCGTCACATTTGGGGGGATTGTGCGCAAGTAAAGCGCGAATTGCACTTTCCATATCGACAGGCGACATCAAACTTTCGTCGTTAACGTCGAAAGTCTCGGTGTAGCTGCTTTGTTCGGCAAGCGCAACAATTTGCGGAAATGCAATGCCTTTTTTGCGTTGAACTTCGTTGATAAGCCACATTCCCATGATGTTTTTGAGGTATCTGAAATAGCCAACGCCGCCTTCGTTGCTGAAATTGCTTTCACAGCTTTGTTCGGAAGTATCCGCTTGCAGCAACTTTGCACCGATAAGCGACCACGTTCCCGAAGAAAGCACAACGGAACGTTCGTCGCAATCCACCGCTTCGTAGGCACTTGCAGTATCGTGAGAGGCACACAAAACCACCGTCGTTTGTCCGCCAACCTCACGGCTGACTTCATCCGATAGTTTCCCAACCACCGTTTGCGGCGCATCCAACTTGTGGAAAATGTTTTGCGGCAAACCTAAACGGGAAATAATTTCCGCGTCGTACTGTTTTGTGACGGCATTGACAAGACCG
This sequence comes from uncultured Oscillospiraceae bacterium, assembly GCA_964483825.1. Lineage (GTDB taxonomy): Bacteria > Bacillota > Clostridia > Christensenellales > CAG-314 > Fimimonas. The sequence continues at coordinate 13,712 of CAZADD010000006.1, read as the reverse complement.
CCCGTCGTTGCTTCCGTGTACTCGTGTTTTTTCACACCGGTAAGCAAGTAGGAGAAAAATTCCGGAACAAACAAAAAATCCGTAACGCCTTCCAAACGGCCGTGTTTTTTGTCGTCGTAAAGTTGATAAATTGTGTTAAAAGTTTGGAACTGTATGCCGGTTTTTGCATAAAGTTGGTCGAACGGCACAATGGAATGTACTTCGTCGATAACGTTCAAAGTGCGTTCGTTGCGATAAGCACGACAAGGCAAAACGACTTCGTCGCCTTTCAATAGCACGTAGTCCACGCCCCAAGTATCGATAGCAACGCTTTCAATTTGGGGATACTTTTGAAAAGCCGCTTTAAGGCCTTGCTTGACGTGAGAAAAAATTTCATTGACGTCCCACACAAGCCCGTCCGTATCGCTGCGTTTCATTCCGTTGGGGAAACGGTACACTTCGTCCAACGACAGTTGGCCGTTTTGACGGTAGCCCACAATGTGTCTGCCGCTGGATGCACCGATATCTATTGCAAGAAAGTACTTTGTTTCGCTGTTCATGTTCAACCGTTTTTGCAACGACAAAAGCGTTGCACCTTTTCAATTTTATTTTGCACGCACGTTTTTTTGAGTCAACCGCCGTTACTCGTCCAATTCGAAGAAACGTGCTTGATTTTTTTGCGTGAAATGCACCGTCAACACGCCGCTGTCTACGTCAAACTTCAACACATTATCTTTGGGATACACGCATTTAACCGAAGCAACGTTGCCAACGCTTATTTTTCGCGTCAAATTGTCGTCGGACAAGTTCCAAACAGCAAGATGCTTTTTGTTGCCCACTGAAAAACCGCTAGCAACGAAGGAATCTCCGAAACGGGAAAAGCCGCAAGGGAAATAAGGCATGGCGGCACATTTGACCGCAGTAAGTTTATTATAATACTCAATTCCTTCTTTGACAAGTGAAAATTGCCTGGATGTGAGCATTTCCAAGTGGCTGGCAAGATGCATACGCCCCAAAAACGAGTTTATCATGTTCATTATCACTTGTTCGTCGGATACGTTTTCCCTCATCCACTGCTCGTCCGGCTGAAATACGCCGTTAATGACATAGTCGCTGCCCACGGGATAACTCCACACCGCCGCTTGTTCCGGCAACACTGCGGAAAGTACGTTGCCGGCAATGTAGGGGTACTTGTCGTAGTGAGTTTGGTCGGAAGTGGACACAATGGAAAAGTGAGTTAGCGTTTGGTAATCCATACGCATACCGCCGGAACTGCAGGTTTCGAACAGCACGTCGGGGAAACGCTTGCGCATTTCATCCACCCAGTTGAGATAGGCTTTTGCACACTGTTCCAAACCCTCGCCAAACGAACAACTTCCAACGTCCGTTCCGATGCCCAAATCTTCGTTGTAGTCCGCCTTGATATAATCCGCACCGTAGTCTTCCACCATGCGACGAACCGTTTCGCTCATGTAGTCCACAACTTTTTTGTTGCGGAAATCCAAAAAATACCGTCCCATGACGCACACACGCTTGCCGTTGCGGCGAATGAAACACTCGTCGTCGTAGTAATCGAGCATTTCGGTGCAATCCTTGCCGATAATTTCCGGTTCTATCCACAACCCGGCCTTCATGCCAAGCGAACGGATAAAATCCGTCGTTGCTTTCACGCCGTGCGGAAAACGGGCATTGCTTTCCTTCCATTGTCCAACGTAGGGATAAACCGTTCTGCCGTCTTCCTCGTTGTGCCAACCGCAATCGATAACATAGTACTTAACGCCCAGTTTGGCCACCGTCGGGGCAAGTTTGCGAGTGTTTTCTTCCGTGGGGCAATCCCAAGAAAGGTGCATATATTCGTTGAAAATCGTGGGCAAATCGCTATCCGCTTGACAAATGCCCTTGATTGTTCTGCGGCACTTGGTCATTTCCCCCAAAACACTTTCCAAAGAAGTGCCAAAACACAGCGCAACGGTATCGGTGACGTAGGTTTCGCCAACGTTCAACTGTTTTTGCCATCCGTTAAAGGGTAAATTTTTGCCGCCCAAGTACAAGTACACGCTGCCGTCGTTATCGCTTATTTCGTAGTACCAACTGTTGTTGGATTGTATTTGAAACATCAGCCATTGGCCGTCGACGTTCAAAATGCCTTGCGGCAACTGTTCTTTTGTGGACCAACTTCCCACGTTGGCAAAGGCAACACGCCGTTGACTGGCAGGCATTCCTTCACAAAAACCGTATTCCGAAAGTTTGCGCAACTGCGGCTGACATTCACAGTGATGGCTTTGAGCAAACGTATACAATTCCGTTTTATCGGCATTTTCCAACCCCACAATTCCGCCCAAAACAAAAGAAGAAACTTCTTCCAACACAATGGGAGCATTGAAAATATTTTTGTAGGACGTGGAAACGGCATAGCCGTCGTAGTTACCGAAAACAAAAGTTGTTGTTGCTTCCAATTTTTCCGAACGCTGAACGACGGTGAGTTTTCCGTTTTCCAACACGTGCGAAACGTACTGAAAACGTCCGCCTTCGGACGAATGCACCATTTTTGCGCCGAGATGGCTGTCTTTACCTTCGCCGACAATTTGAGCTTCCACAAACGGAAAGCCGCCAATACGTGCGCGGCTGCCATCGACAGTGATATTCAATTTTTTAACACTTATATTCATAATTTCACCAAAATTTACTTTGCGGGCAAATCCATGCGGTACACGCCCTTGTCGTACAGTTCTTGAAACTCGTTTTTGTTGATAAATTCGTCGAAACTGTGGGAACACACCAAAAACCAAGCAAGACAGTAAAGCGGAAACAACAGTGCAAAGCTGGCACACACAACGTACTTCCAAACAGTTGCCGCCATCAGCGTGACGAGTTTGACGCACCCGAAAAGCAGGACAAAAATCATTGTTTGCCAAATGTTTTTACCAAAGAAAGCCATTCCGTTTTTGAATGCCTTGCCAAATTTAACCTTGTACACCGCCGTTTGAGACAGAACCCAAAGCGAAACGGGAAAGACAAAACAACAAAGCAAAACAAACGGAAGATACGCCAACACCGTGGTGGAGGAAAACCACTGTTGCATAAACACGCTTAGAAAATCCACGGCGGCGCAAATGGCAAAAACAATGGCAAATTTGCCGACGTTTTGCCTTATTCCCTGTGCAAAATCGCTGCCGAAAAAGATCGGATCGCCCCATGCAAGTTGCCGAACCACGCGTGCAATGCCGGAAACGCCTACGGCAAAAACAGTCCAGCACAAGACGGAAATAAGCGATTTTAACACTTGCAACGATTTCAGCGAAACTTGCAACTCGTCTTCCGTGATTGCACCGCTGTTAAACCGTTGGTACAAGCTTGCCCAAACAGAATCGACAAAAAATTCGGTGGCTACCAGCGGCAAACAAAAAGCCAAAGCAATAACACCCAAAAGCAACAGCGTTTTCCATTGCATTTTGATGCAATCAAAAAACACTTCCTTGCGATTGTGCGGAAGTTGTGCAAAGGTAAAATCCTGTTTGGCTTGTTGCGTTTTTTTCTTCTTCATTATTTAACTCTAAGTTATTTTTCGTTCAGCACCGTTCAGGAAAACAAATTGTGCGTTTTGCATTTTACGCTTTTTTCAAAATGTTTTCGTTTTTTAGAAAACAACACAAAAAATTTGTTGCAAATATATATATACTTGAGCCACAAAAGCAAATTTTGTCACAATTATTACGGTACGTTAGTCGTTTTCGTCGACATAGGACTGTTGCTTTAGCGATTCCACAATGGGGTTACCGCTGTTGAAAACTTCTAGCGGCGTGCCGCATTCCACCACTTTGCCGCCGTCCAGCACAATCAGCCTATCGGCCAACGCCATTGCTTCGGACAAGTCGTGCGTGACGTACACTGCCGTGCATTTGCATGCCGAAAGCGTTTGTTTGGTAAGCATGCGAGAACTCAAACGCTGTTGCGGATCGATATTGGAAAAAGGTTCGTCCAACAAGCATACCGACGGCTTTTTTACCAGTGCTTTTGCCAAAGCAACTCGCTGTTGTTGACCGCCACTCAAATGTTTGGGACGACGAGTAAGGCATGCCGTCAAATCCAACTTATCCGCAATATCCCGAACGGCGTTGATTATTTCAAGTTTAGGCACGCCTTGAACTTTCAACGGAAATGCAATGTTATCGAAAATGGTTTTGTTGGAATACAACACGTACTGTTGCGAAACAAATGCCAACTTGCGTTTTTGCACCGATACCGAACGCACGTCTTCGCCATCGAACGAAATTGTGCCGTCGTACTGCAGCTGCCCCGCTATTGCACGAAGCAACGTGGTTTTTCCACACCCGGAATATCCGACGATAACATTGAAAGACTGGGCAAGGAGAGTTACACTTAATTGGTCAAGCGCAACTACCTTGTCTTTTCCGTTGGAATATTCAACTGTAAGTTTTTCGATATCTATTTGCGGCATAGTTCAACAGTTTTTGCCCAAAGCATCAGGCCGTAAAGACGTTTTGCAGTCGGGAAAGTTTCAAATTTCATTTTCCGTTCAAAAACGGGGGCTTTCACGCAATATTAAAGTTTTTTAATTCAGTATACCAAACGGCTCTTAGGGGCGAGTGTTCGTACCGTTTTACACGCACAAGTGCCCCAAAGTCAACCGAAACTAGAATTCCAAGTGGCAGTGGCCGTTCAGCGGCTTGGTTTCGCCATCAAGTTGAAGCACACAGTCGAATCCTTCGACATCCACATCCAACACAACCTTGTTGCCGTTGCGGTGCCAACGTACCGAAACCGTTCCGCCGTTGCGTGAGTAGGTCATTTCGGCGCAATCCACGTCTTGCAAAATCACCGGACGAATCGCAATTTCTTTTGCGGACACGACGTTGATCCAACCAACGTTTTTGTAGGTCCAAGCAAGTACGCCGCCCCAGAAATGGTGGTTCCACGAAGAAATTAACTGCAAGCCGTCCTTGCGCAACACTTTGCCGTTTTCGTCACGGTACAAATCGTCGAAAGCTTCCCACAAAGTGGTTGCACCACGGTTGATGAAGTAACCGTAGCTGGGGAAACTGTCTTGTGCAATAAGTTTCAAGCACAAATCTTGTTGACCGTAAAGGGCAAGCACGTCGAACAAGTGCTTGTAGCCCACCACGCCCACACGGAAGTGATCGTTTTGAGCATGAATATTGTTCAACAAATCGTCAAAGGCTTTTTCGCCGTTTTCAAACACGCCAAGATGCAAACTCATTGCCAATGCCGTTTGCGTTTGCACCGTCAAAGTACCGTCCTTGACGTACTTTTTGCGGAAGTTTTGCAACAAATTTTGTTTGAACTCCACAATTTTTTCCGCATTCAAACCAACTTTTTGGAACATTTCGATGGTTTTGTTTGCAATATCCACCATCATAAGGCTATCGGTTATCTCTAGCGGCGTTTCGTAGTGCCCGGGATCGTCGGTGTAGGTTTGACACCAATCGCCCAGCCCAATGTTAACCAAACCGTCGTCGTTCAAACGAGAGGTTATGTAGCGAAAATACTTGTTGATAGCATCGGCATTATCCGTCACCACACTGCAGTCGCCGTAGAAACGGTACAGTTGATAGGGCAATTCCACCAGCACACAGTCCCAAGCAGGGCCGTTACCCCAATCGAAGCCCCAACCTGCGGTAGGAACTATGCCGGGCAATGCACCGTCTTGGCGTTGCGACGTTCTGATAAGGCGCAACCACTGTTTGTAGCTTTGCAGTGCATCGAAGTTGTAAAGCATTTGCTCTGCCGACAGTGCCGCATCCGCCGTCCAACCGTTCTTTTCACGTTGGGGGCAGTCATAAGGATAAAACACGAAGTTGCTCAAATCCCCTCTCAGCGTTATTTCTGTAAGTTTGTTGATTGTTTCGTTACTACAACGGAAACTACTTACTTGAGGCAGCTGGCTGTGCGTGGGAATAAACACAATTGCATCTTCCGTCGCTTGTTCGTCGGTGAGTCCGGTCACTTCACAGTAGCGGAAGCCGTGCCAAGTAAAACTGGGTACGTAATTTTGTTCGCCGTCCTTGCACACGTACACGTCGTGTTGAACGTAACCTTCGGGAGAATTGTAGAAAGAAACGCTGCGCATATCCAAGCGGTTACCGCAAAGCATTTCGCCAAAAGTTAAATCTATTTGCTGGCCGCTTGTTCCGTTGACGGAAAGTTGGTAGATACCGGTATCGTTCACGCCGAAATCGTACAAGTAGCCCACCTCGTTTTTGACAATACTCACAGCCTTGCGCATTGTCCCGGCGGTTATAGGTTGAACGGCGTTGGGCAAAATTTCCCCCTTGGGTGCGGCCACCACCGTTGCTTTTTCGAACCCTTCCGTAGAAGTATCCGTCAACACGTTGGCAATTTCCAATCTTGCATCGTAGCGTTCGCCGCAACGGAAGTCGTCGAAAGTTATAGGGCTGTTTGTAACGTCAAACTGCTCGTCCGATTGCAAAATTACTTTTTCGCCGTTTGAAACCGTCAATGCAAACTTGGGTGCGGCACGGTAAGGGGCCGAAGCATTCAACCAAAGGTCGCTATCTTCCGAACAAGCAAAACCGTTGCCCAGCAAAACGCACAAAACGTTGTCGCGCGGTTTGATATCCGAAAGCATATAAGTATCGGTGAAAACATTGTTATCGGGATTGCTCATATAGGGCGCAAACACGCTGTGATTGAGCAATTTTCCGTTAAAATACAGCTTATACAACCCAACAACTGTTATTTGCAGCGTTGCGGAAGTTGTTTCGCTGTTGAAAACACGCTTAAATAATGGCGCATTAACGTGATTATCGATGGAATTGAATTTTGTTCCGTGTGCAATAAATTTCATACTTTGTTTATTCTCCGAATAAATTATGTTTTTTGTAACAGTGCCCCAAGGCACGTTTTTTTTGTTGTAGACGCAACGACATTATCAAATTTTAACGCCGTTGTCGCAGTTTGCAGGCAACCATGCCTTGAATAGATAAAATCCGATTAGTAGACGGGATGTCCGTGCCCGTACGTATACGGTATCACAATTCGTTATTTTACAATAGAACGAACATATTTGCAAATAATTTCCGCAATAAGTTCGTGCCCTTTGTTTGTAGGGTGCAATCCGTCTTGAAACAGTTCCGTTGGAGTGTTGACTTGCGGAGCAGGAAAGACATCCGACATATCCAAGCAAGCAACACCCATTTGTCCGACGATCTCACGCTCGGCACGAATGTAGCTGCTTAACGGCTCCGTCGGTTTTGCACGAGCTCCTTCACCCAAAGGATTGTCATCGTTGTAGCGACGAAGGGGCAAAATAAAGCAAACGTTGTTTTTGCCGTATCTTTCAGTAAGATAGTTGGCAAGCTGACGCACTGCTCCGCAAAAAGTTTGTGGCGTTTGGTCGTTCAGCGTGCCAAAATCGGCATCGCCGTGTCCGTAGTCGTTTGTTCCGCCGAATACAAACACCAAATCGGCATCGGGCATTTCCCGTGCTCGTTGCAAAAAGTCCCTATCGAATGCGGCACATTCCGAGGGCACATGTTTTGGCGCAATACGTGTTCCCGAAATACCGCAATTGTTGGTTTTGCAACCCAACTTTGCAGCCACCCTTGCAACGTAGGTGTATTGAGGTTCCGTTGCCCAAGCGCCCTCGGTGATGCTGTCGCCAAGAAAATTGATTGTTAGTTGGTTAATTTTTTTCATAATAAATCTGTTGGCATGTGTGCCGCCGCCGTCACACCGCATTATAAAACAACAATGCAACTGCGGCCGACGTTTCAAAAATTATGACGACGCACAAGCGGCAATTTCTCCACTTTCTTCGTGCTACTTCAATTTGAAACGCACGACGCGGGCGTACATACTGTTGCCGTAGGAAAAAGGAGTTAGTTCTAAACAGTTATCGACAACGTTCAGAACTTCGCCGTTATCCAAAACTACGGCGTCACACACCGTTTTGTCCGTTAAAATTTCAACCGTGCGACGTTCCACAGCCCGTGCAACGTTAACATCACAACTCATTGCAACGTTATGCGCCACGGCGTAGTGATATTTGCCGTCCGTTAGCACCACCGCATTTTTGGCTTGCACTTCCGACTTCACTGCATTGTAAACAACGGCCTTGTTGTTTTTAACCCATTTGCCAAGATATTTCAGCAATTCCCGCTCGATAACGGTGATTTCGCCGTTGCCACGCAAGCCTGTGTTAAGTAACAAATTGCAGTTATTTTCTCGGCACACAAGCAGCGTGTCAACAAGTCGGTCGACAGGTTTGAACTTCAAATCGTTGGCAGCATATCCCCAGTGATCGGTGATGCCTTCGCACGTTTCGCCGGCACGAGGACGGTCGCTGTTATCCACGAAACACGGATTGCCACGTTCAAAAGTGACGCTGTCAATTTCCGTGTGAGAAACCTTACCCAATGCACTTAGCCCGGTGTTATTGATAATCATCGCTTCGGGTTGATATTTGCGAATAACGCCGTACAAACGGTCGAACTGCCAGTGGTCGATATCGGGTTTTTCCCAAAAACCGTCAAACCAAAATCCGCCGACTTTGCCGTAGTTTGTGCAAAGCAGTTGAATGCTGTTGTTAAGATAATCCAAGTAAGCATTGAAATCGGTTTTGTAGGTAGGCTCCGTCCAATCGATAAGCGTGTGGTAGAAAAAAGGCAAAATATCCGCTTTGTGACATTCTTCTACCAGTTCGGCAATCAAATCTCTGCCGCAAGCACTGTGCATAACGTCGAAAGAGGAAAGCCCTTTGGTATCGTAAAGCGAAAATCCGTCGTGATGACGTGTTGTTATGTTCACGTACTTTGCACCGGCACTTTTTGCCGCTTTAACAAGGTTTTTCGCCCAATTTTTGTTCACTTGAAAACGTTCGGGCAATTTTTTGTACGTTTCCCAATCGGCATCGGCGCAGTTTTTCAAATACCATTCGCCACGCCCGACCATGCTGTACAATCCGAAATGCACAAACAAGCCCAAACCCAGTTTTTCAAAATTTTTTACGTAATCGTAGCTTTTCATAGTTATTTTTGCGGCATTTGATGCAACGCCGCCAATCTCCTTTAGAAACAAATCAGTGCCAATCGCTCCAAGTTCCCCATTTTGCAACCAACGTTACGTTATCTGCAATATTCCAAGTGCCGTTTTCAACTTTTTCGTCGGTGGCACTGTTGTACCAACCAAGGAAGGTGTAACCTTGTGCCGTGGGCGTACCCAGCGTGAACGGTTCATCGAAGGTTACTTGTTGCGTTGCAGACGACATCGTTGCACCTGTTGCCGTGCCCAGATTGTAGGTAATTGTGTAGGTGTTGGGTGTTTCGACAACGTGAACGGTTATCTCGCTTTGAACGTTGGTTAAATCAACGTCTTCCCACGTTAATGTGTAACCCTTTTTGGGGGCAATATCCGGAACGTTCGTCACAGAGCCGCCTTTTTTTACATAGAAAGTATCCGTTTTGGTACTTTGGATAAAGCGAACAGCAAACGTTTCCACTTCCTTGCTTTTCCATGCGGCAACAAGAGTTACGTTGCGGTCACGGTTCCAAATACCGTCAATAACTTGCTCGTCGGTACCACTTACAAGCCAGTACAAAAACTCGAATTCCTCCGCCGTTGGCGTGTACAGTTCGAATGAGGCACCGTAAGTTACTTTTTGCGTTGTTGCTACAATATCCGCACTGACACCTGCCAAATTGTAGGTAATTGTGTAGGTATTTGGAGTTTCGACAGCAGTGACCGTTATGTCACTTGTTACATTGCTGAAATCTGTCACATCCCACACCACTGTGTAACCACGTTTAGGTTGCGTTTGGGGAACGTTTTTCACTGCTTCGCCGTGGCGAACGGTGCGTGTTACGCTGTCGTAGCCATCTTGCACGAAAGTTACAGTGTGCAACTTGGTCCATTTGGCAACAAGCGTTACATCTTCCACTCTATCCCACGTGCCGCTAACAAATTCCGTTTCGGAACCGCTCACAAACCAGCCGTCGAAATCGTAGCCGCTTGCCGTAGGCGTATGTAGGGTAAATGCTTTGTCAAACGTTACGTCTTGCATAGGGACGGCAATGTCCGCACTGACACCGTTCAAATTGTAGATAACCGTGTAGGTATTGGGCGTTTCAACTGCCGTAACGGTCAAGTTGCTTGTAATTTTGCTGAAATCCGCCACGCTCCACTTGACTGTGTAGCCACGCTTGGGGGTGGGGGTAGGAATTGTTGTCAAACTTGCGCCGGCATCCACCACGTAGGAATATGTTTGTTCACCTTGAACGAACGTCACGGTGTACGTTTGCGGTTTGACATCAACGCTTTTCCACACCGCAACAAGAGTAACGTCGCTATCAAGATCGTAGGTGCCGCCAGTAAATTCGGTATCGGTGCCGCTAACAACCCACTTTACAAACTCAAAGCCGTCGGCCGTGGGCGTTTGCAGCGCAAAAGTTCTAGAAAACGTCACTTCTTGCGACATTGCCGCAATTTGAGCGTTCGTGGCCTCACCCAAATTGTAGGTGATTGTGTAAACGTTGGGCGTTTCAACTGCGTAAACGGTAATGTTGCCTCGAATGTTTGTCAAATCGACGTTGCCCCACGTCACCGTGTAGCCACGCTTGGGTTGCAACATAGGCACGTTGGTAACGGCTTGTCCTTTTTGCACAATGCGAGTGGAGACTTTTTCGCCCTGAATAAACGTCACCTTGCAAGTGCCAATATTGCATGCGCAAACGGTGCACAGCGTCAAAATCAACGCCAAGCACACCATTGCCACCAACGAAATACGTTTTTGGGGTATTTTTTTTGTTTCGGAAACGTGTTTAGACATCTTTTCCACCTTTCGTCATTCAAATTGGTTAAAACAGCGTTCGTTCCGTCGGAACAATTGCTACCGTTGCAGTTTTTTTACCAAATAATTTCAGTTTTGCCGTTCGGCGCATCCCGAAAAGCAATTTTTGCAATATTTTTTGCTGTTTGTCGCCCAAACGGCATTTAACCTGCCTATTTGCAAGTGATGAAACAGCCTTCGCCGCCATCCAAAGTTAGTTTGTATCCGTTGCTGTCGATAGTAACAGTTTCCGTCCCACCGTTGCGATAAATCGTGGCAGTAAGCGTCGTGCTGGATTTCAACGTTACAGTTGCGGTTTTCCCACCGTCTTTGCACGAATCGTAGTTACAAAATGCATATCCCTTTTCGCTGCTATCCGTTTTGTTGGTGAACACGCCGGTCAAAACGCTGTGGGATGATCCAATTCCCGTCGTGTTGTTTTTGACGGAAATACTGCTAAATTGCGTGTTGCTTGCGGAAAGTTCGTACTTGCCGCCAAACGCCGTGCTTTGCAGCGCCGTGTAGCCGCTCTTTTCGCCGGAAGATGAACCAAAGTTGAAAATTGTGCCTTCCCACGCAAAGTTTGCGTACACGTCGGCAAACGCAAGCAATTCGTTGTTCACCTTTTGAAGTGCAGTGTAGCCTGTACCTTTTGCGCCCGTTTCGTAGTCTACGGGCACCATGTCGGCAGTTTGGTTTGTTTCGCTTTGGAACTGCGAGTAGGTGAACCATGTGATAGAATCCATGCCAAACGCCAACGCCGCATAAGCTTGCAAGCGCAATTCTTGTTCAGTCGGCATGCGGTCTTTGGAACCGCCTTGGTCCCAGCCGCACGATTGCAAACAAATGTTGGTTTTTGCGCCGTATTCCATGGCGTAGTACTTCAACAAACCAATGCTGGTCAAAAAGCTTGCATCCAACGAATAGTCCGTTTTGATAGGATAACTGTCCACCGAAAGCACCTTTGTGCCCTTGTTTATTTGCGAAAGTACGTTGTCACAGTACAGTTGCAAGTAGGTTGCGTAGTCTTTCAGCGTGGAACCGTTGTATTCGCCAAAACCTTCAGCGTTGTCCTTTGCCTCGTTGGGAAAAAGATTGCACCAAAACTCCGCACTGTCGCCGTAAATCTCGTCAAATTCCTTTGCGTACTGCGGAAGTACGTTTACGATAGTTTCCGCAAACGGTTCGTCCCACTGCACAAAGCCCAAAAAGCCGCTGCAACCGCGGAAATCGGGGTATTCGTCCAGAGCGTAGAAATTCTTTTGACAGTTGACGTAGGTGCCAATGCCGTACATATCAAACAAGGCAATAAGTTGACGCATTCTTTCCACGTCGTCCACACTGCTCATGTATCCCACAAAAGATCCGTCCAAAACAACGGAATTTAGCCCGGCCTCCTTCATTTCGGCAACCACGCTAAAGTTATTTTCGTTTTGGTAGTCGTTTTCCGGGGTGAGTAACGGCAAAAACCAAGCCGCAATGCCCACGGAAGACGTATTTTCGGAAACGTACTCGAACACCACTTCGTTTGTGCGGTTGGCGTAAATTCTTTGTTGCACAGTGCCGGCACTAACAAGCGTTCCGCTAACGTCTGTGGGCGCATTTTTCGTCACAACGGTGTTTACCGTGCAAGTTTCCGTGCTGATAACGTTTTCTTGCGGTGCGCCGTTGCCGTATACAATCGTTTTTACAACCAAATCGGCTGTGTTTTCGTTGGCTCCGCACAAATACACGTTTTCGGCAAGTTGCGCATTGTCGTTTGCATCCACACACAGTTGTGCCAAATAGTAGCACGAACGTGTGTTGTTTTGCACGTCGTCGCCAAAGAAATTTGCAAAACGGTAGGTACTGCCGCTTTGAGCATATATAATCCCCACGTACTCGGTGGTGAAATTAGCTGAATCTATCGGCGTGAACGTACCTGTCAACAAGTAGCCGCTTTCCGTTTCCACCACTTCGCAATTTACCGTTTTTGTTGCCTTGTTAACAAGAGCTTTTACAAAAATATTAGTGCTAGTAGCCGCATAACTATCGTACGTGGCCTTTTCAATCAACGCGCATTTGAAAGTGTAGCCATCCAACAGTTCGTAGTCGGCCTTGGAAATTTCCGCACCGAAAGTTAAGCCGCCTTGGTCGAACAACGCTAACTTTGCACCGTTTTTCATGGTGAAATCGTATTCAACCGCCACATCCATGTACTCTTCAAACGCCACTTCGGTGGAACTACCTGCAAGTTTGTAGGTTGCAGTAACCGTCACGGTGTGCACGGAATGGGTTTCGTTGTTATTCAACACAATAACCTTGGATGTTGAATATGTGCCGGTGGGCCACGTAACGGCAACCTTGCTGAGCGTGGCAATATCGGAAGAAACGCCGCTTGCCACTGCCGTGACATCGTCTCTTTTTGTGCCCGGTGCAATTTTCAAGGTGTTTTGGCTGTACGTTTGGCCGTTGTACTGCAAACCGAAGGTTGGACGCACTTGGCTCCACACGCCTTCATCGCTATTGTAGGTGAACAATGCAGGGGAAACCGTTACGCTGTTATCGCCGGAACCGAACGTGCCGGAAACAACCAACGTGCAACCGTTGGAAGCTTCGTTGTTGAAAGACAAGTAGTAGGAATTGGCACCGTACTTTATCAACGTACCGCCAATGCCGTTGCCGTTCAACATTACGGCAGAATTGCTTGACGACGAATAACGGTAGTTATCCCAATCGCCGTTTGCAAAAGGCAAATTGTTGTTTGCCATGGTAAGGTAGATACCGTTTGTTTCAATTGTACCCGTATCGCTACCGTCAACGTTGTTTTTGCGTGTTGCACCGGACGAAATGCCGGATAGGTGCACAAAAACCTTTTCCGAAGTGACGGTTGTTGCAGCACTAACCACCAGTGCCGCCGAAAGCAAAC
>CAZADD010000005.1:0-32323 GCA_964483825.1 uncultured Oscillospiraceae bacterium | reverse complement strand
CGGCAATGGCTCGCGCGGTTTTCTCAGAAGGAAAGCCGCGCTTGCCTTAAAGTTGACAAAACGGTTTTTTCGCAAGGGGCAACGCTAAAATTGCCTTTTCCGAAAGAATCGCAACTCTTTTTGAGAGTGAGGTGCAAAAATGAAAACAAAAACTAAAAAACTGTTATTGGTACTTTTGCTTGCGGTGCTGGTGTGCTCCGTTGCGGGTACAATTTTTTCCGCTTACGCTGCGGAAGCAAGCGGCGACGCCACCATAACCCACAACACGTTGGAAGACGGCAAGTACTACGACTTGGACGGCAAGTATTCCGTCGTGGGCGGCTACGTGCACGAAATTTCCGCCCGTGTTTGTTCCAAAAACGCAACGGCGCAAACGTATATTCGCATTGTTGCAACGGCGTTCGACGCTTCCGACAACAAACTGGGCGTTATCACGGGGCAGTACTACGTGTTGAATTCTTCCGATACCTTGGACGGTTGGAAAAAGACCGTCAACCGTGCGGAAATGCCCGAAAATGCCTCCTACGTCACGTTGCAAGCCTACCTTACGCAAGGCAGAGCGACGGTATACCTGAAAGACGTTGCCGTCACCCGTGTGGAAACGGACGAACAAACGCTTGTGGAACGTTGGAGCGGCGACGAGTGGACGGAAAGCAATTTTGTTCGCGACGTTTTCACGCTTTCGCCCAACTGTGAGTACAAATTCGTTTTCAACTACACGGCTACGTCAAAAGCCACGGCGGAAGTGACTTTCACGGACTTTTTCGGGGAAACTATCGAAGGCTACGGCGGTTCCGTCGAATTGCCCGTGGGTAGCAGTCAAGCGGAACTTTGCGTTATAACGCCTTCGCACGTTTCGGCACAAGTAACGGTTAAAAATCCGGGCGGATTGACGCTTGGCGACACCGAAGTGTACAAAATCGGCGACAGCAACATGATACGCCACGCCATGGGGTGGAACTTGCGCGATTGCGCCGTGGTGACGACGGAACAGTCCATGAGCGGTTACGCCATCAAAATGGAAGTGACGGACGGCAGTCAAAGGCCCTACGTTTTGTGCGAAGACAACGTGCGTTTACAAAAAGGCGCAACCTACAAACTTTCCTACTGGGTGAAAGTGACGGGCGCAAGCAATTTTGGTTTTCACGCATTTATCAACCGCAACAACAGCGGCGACGAGTGGATAAACAATGCCGGCGGCTACGTCAGCGGCAACTGCGATTGGACCTATCGCGAACACGAGTTCACCGTAAGCAAAAATTGCACTTTGCGTCAAATAGGATTTCAAGCACTGAGCGGCAAGGGCACCGTGTATATCGACGACGTGAAAATTTCTCTTGCGGCGGATAGCTTTCAAGAAAAAATAGAGCTGGAAAGCCTTTCTGCGGGCGAAATTGCCGCCGTACAGGACGAATACGTTTGTTTCGATGCAAAAGTTGCGCTTGCGCAAACGACGCTTAAAAACGTGAATCCGCGCGTGCAACTGCGCAACCAAGACGGAACCCTTGCGGCAACCGTCACGGCGGATTTTTCCGTGGCAACAAACAAGTTGAAAGCCGGCGAAAACAACGTGAAAATTTCTTTCACCGTGCCCGACTTTTTGGAAAAGGGCAACTACGACGTGTGCCTTGCGGATTTTCAGTTCACTTCGCCCGTGCGCAACAACAAACTTGCAACGCTTGTTGTTGAAGAAGACGCCAGCGTCACCCCGTTGGACGCTTCCGTGCAGGTGAAAAACGGTGCGGCGCGCATTGTTATCGACGGCGAAGAATATTCCGCATTGATGTATCAAAAGCCCTACGAAGCGGACTTGTTTGCCGACGGCGACCAAAACATTTACAACTCCGGCATCAGTTTGTTCGTCACCTACGAAGGCAAGTTGGGCGGTAGCGGCGACTACTGTTTGTGGAAAGAAGACGGAAGTTTGGACTACGACACGTTCGACCGTGAAATTGCCGCAACTCTTGCCGCCAACAGCGAAGGCTACGTGATGGTGAACATTGGATTGTATGCGCCCCAATGGTGGTTGAATTTGCATCCCGATGAAGCGTGCGTCACGCAAGATTACAACGGCAACGCCACGGTTATAGCGGACGCATCCTTTGCATCGGAACTGTTTTTGACGGAAGCAAAAGCGCAACTGCAAAAATTGCTCGTCCACATGCAATCGCAGCCCTATTTCAGCAGAGTTTTCGGCATCAAGCTGACGGCAGGGCGCACCTACGAATGGATGAACTACGGCGAAAACGGCAACTATTCCGACTACAGCGTTGCGGCGCAAAACGGTTTCAGAAAGTGGTTGCGCCAAAAGTACGCAACGGATGCCGCTTTGCAAGCGGCTTGGGGCGGCAGCGTCACGATAGACACGGCAACGGTGCCCACTATGTCCGAACGCAAAACGTCGGATTTGGGCGCAGTGCAGAACAATCAAAAAGTGGTGGACTACAACACTTATTTGGGATATGCCACCGCAAATGCGCTTATCGAGTACGCAAAAGTGACGAAACAAACGCTTAGTAACGTTATTGTGGGCGGTTACAACGGCTATTTGTGGTACAGCACTTCGCACGACGGCATAACTACGGCGCACAGTTCGTTGAAGCTTGTGTTGGAATCGGAAAATATCGATTTTATTGCTTCACCTGCCAACTACGACGAAAAAACGCTTGGAACAAGCAACAACGTGATGTCCGTTTCCGATACCGTTCGTGCTTACGGCAAGCTTTATTTGATAGAACAAGATAACCGAACCTCTTTTGCCGACGGCTACGCCGATTTGGCTTGGGACGGAGTAAACGACGACGCTTTGGGGCGCACGCACACCACGCTGGATACAATCGACCAAGAAAAACGGGATTTTGCAGTGAATTTCGTTAACGGAAACGGTCAATGGCTGTACGATATGGAAGGCGGTTGGCTGAACGACGAACAACTGTTGAAAATGTTTTCCGTCGCCAAGCAAGAATGGGACGTTTCGCAAAGTTTGCAAAACAATTTCAACAATCAAGTGGCAGTGTTTGTGCCGGATAACTTGTATGCCTATGCAACGATAGATAACGGCAGTGCCAACCCCTACTACGTGTATGCGTATTTGTTCAAGCAACAGCGCAAACAGTTGGATGCAATGGGCGTGGGGTACGACGTGTACGCACTGTCCGGTTTGACGCAAAATATTCCCGACTACAAAGTGAACGTAATGTTGTCGCCGGTGAGTGTTTCCGACGAAATTAAGACGGCAATAAATTCCAAACTGAAAAAAGACGGCAAATTTATTGTGTGGGTGTACTTGGCGGATTATCTTTCCGAAAACGGCAGCGAGCAAGTTAGCGAAATGTCCGACCTTGTTGGAATGACCGTCAAGTGCGAAACGGAAAGCAAAAATTTCAATGTTAAAATAACGGAAGAACATGCATTGACGGCAGGGCTTAGCGGAACGTACTACGGCAGTAGCGGAAGCGTGAAACAACCGTTGCCCTACGTGTCGGATAGCAGTGTTGTTAAGTTGGGATACCTAAGTGACTATTCGACGGGGCTGACTTCGTTGTTTAAGCGTTGCGGCCTTGCCTACAAGGATAGCGGAACTTACAAAACGGTGTATTCATCCGTGCCCAACTTGCCGCAAGAGCTGCTAAGAAATATTCTTGCACAAGCAGGCGTGCACGTGTTCAGCAACAACGCCAACGATGTGATTTGCACCAACGATAACTACGTTGCGTTGCACAGCGGCATAGGTGAACAAAAGACTATTTATTTGGACGGAAGCTACGCCGTTTACGACGTTTTCGAAAGGGAATACGTTTCCTTCGATACCGACGTTATCACCTACGAACACCGTGCAAACGATACCAAGCTGTTCCGTTTGTTGCCAACGAACAAAGTTGTTGCAATGGTGGAAATGGAAAACTCGCAAGCGACGGTAAATGTAGAAAAATACACTTTAATTGACAAAAACGGCAGTTTGAACTTGCAATTTGTGCCGCAAGAGGGTTGGGAACTGTGCAAGTTGACTGTGAACGGCAAACAAGTTGAATGCACAAACAACAGCTACAAAGTGACGGCACAAGGCGGCGATGTCAGCGTGAAAGCATATTTTTCAAGAAATCAAAAAGTTGTTGCGGATACGGAACCGCCCGTAATCGTTTATGACGGAGCAACGGAACTGTTTCTTAAAGTAGGCGACGCAATGCCACAAATTGTAGCCTCTGCAACGGACAACGTGGACGGCGTAATTGTGCCGACAATTTCCGTTCCGAACGGTGCGGTAACGGATGGCAAATTGAACGAAGGAACGTGGAATGTGACGATATCGGCGGTGGACAAAGCCGGCAACCGTGCGGAACTAACAGTGGTGTTGCACGTTAGCCAAGCACCCAAAACGGTGCAACGCATTGAAATGAACGTCACGCCTACTGCATCCAGCAAGTTGGGCGAACAACTAGTGTGGGCAAACAGCGGCAGTATCACGGTGTACTATTCCGACGGCTCTTTGCAAGTGCAGGAAATATCTTCGGAAATGCTTTCAGCAGTGGACGTGAACAAGACAACGCAAACGGTAACGGTAAGTTATTTGGGGTGCGCAACGACTTTCACACTTACGCTTCAAAGTGCCGACGTTCCCCAACCCGATGTCACTGCACCCACGCTTAACTACAGCGGCGAAAAAACGGTGTACTTTTTGCAAGGCGACACGGCCCCGACGGCTGCCGAATTGAATATTTCCGCCATGGACGATAAGGATGCATCCGTCGAAATTTGCATGTCTTGGACGGACGGCGCAATAACGGACGGCAAACTTAACGCAGGCAATTGGACGTTGGTTGTTTCGGCAACGGATAGTGCCGGCAACAAATCGGAATTGCTTATTTTAACGGTGAAAGTGTTGAGTAACGATTCGCAATCCAACGACGCAAATAATATGGTTATCATCCTTGGCGGCGCGGCTGTGGTGCTGGTTGTGCTGGTAGTGGTTGTTGTGGCGGTTGCATCCAAACGTCGCAAAAAAAACTAATGGCGAAAAACTGCTGAAAATTTTGCAAAATTTGTTTGTTTTGCGAAGAATTTTTCCCGGTTTCCATTCAATTTCCAAATTTTGCAATGAGTTCGGCACAACATCGAACTCATTTTGCTTGAAAAACGGCGAAAAACCCTCTCAGTCGGCGATTTATAGCTACTTTTGTCCTCTTCATTGCAAGATGACTGAGAGGGGGACGGATGCGGCCGAATGAAAAAGTAATATGGGAATAGTGAAGAATTGAGGATGTGAAAGCGGCTGCGTCGGCGAGTGAAGAGTGAAAAGGTGAGGATGCGTTAGCGGAAAGTATTTTGTGTCCCTACAACATGCCGCAAAACACAGTTTTGTTAACTCCACCTTTTCTTTTCTCTTTTATCTCTTATCTTTTCTCTGGCGACGAAGTCGCTTACAATCCCTCAGTCACGGCGGAGCCGTGCCAGCTCCCTTTACACAAAGGAGCCTTGTTTGCGGTTGCGTTTTTAACCCTCTCAGTCACCTGCGGTGACAGCTCTCCCAGAGTGAGAGCCAAGCGGCTGCTGCGCAGTCGAGTGAAGAGTGAATATTTGTGGTACTTTAATGAGAGTTTTTTTGCGGCGTACAACATGCTCAAACGTGTTTTCGTTTACATTACCTTGTCGGTAGGTTAGAAAAATTTGTGTGCAAAATATTTTTTTGTTTTGTCTATCTAAAAACAACGCAAGTTGCAAAAGTATCCATTTTTTCTTTTTTCTCTCTTACTTTTTAACTGGCGACGCAGTCGCCCTTGGCTCGCCCCTTGGGGAGAGCTGTCGCCGCTAGGTGACTGAGAGGGAGACGGATGCGGCCGAGTGAAAAAGTAATAGGGAATAGTGAAGAAGTGATTTTGCGACAGCGACAGCGGCGACTTCGTCGTTAGCGAAGATAGAATAGTGAAAAGATTGCGGGGCGGTTGAGGTTGCATTTGTTGCAACTTTTTGCGTTCGTATTTTTAAGCAAAAATTGTGGCAGTTGCCGCCAAGCGTAGTGGAAAAAGGGCTGTTTTTCGGTGCAAAACTCTAAAATGTGTGGTGCAATCGTCAAAAAACACAAAGATGCTTGCAAAAAGTCGAGCGGTGCGGCTGACGGGATAAAAACCGCTTGAACACCAAAATTTTGCGCCCCAAAGTTACCTTTGCAAATTTTTCTATCAAAAATTTCCCTTGCAATAATTTTGTCGGCAGTGTATAATTAAAGTACTATGCTTAAATTAGATCAAATTTGGACCAACATTTTGTTGGAAGCGGAATCTAAAGTTCAAACGCTTATCTACGACCTTTACATCAACACTTTGCAACCCGTCGGCATCTACCACGACAGGCTTATTTTGCTTGCCGAAACCCGTGCCGTCA
Organism: uncultured Oscillospiraceae bacterium; assembly: GCA_964483825.1. Classification (GTDB taxonomy): domain Bacteria; phylum Bacillota; class Clostridia; order Christensenellales; family CAG-314; genus Fimimonas. The sequence continues at coordinate 25,945 of CAZADD010000005.1, read as the reverse complement.
AAAATATTGTGGATAGCAACTACAAGGAAATTTTGCGCACTTGCACAAACGCCGTGTTCCCCTCCATTTTGGATGTGGATATCATCACGGAAAACGACCTTCCCAATGTGGGCAAGGTGGAAAAAGAGGTGGATATTCCCGTTTCCTTCAACTTTGTGTCGCTAGATGAGGAAAAGGCAAATTTCATTTCGCAGTATACTTTCGAAAACTTCGTTGTGGGAAAAAGCAACGAATACGCCGAAGCCGTTGCACGTGCCGTTTGTGATGCTCCCGGCGAAAAGTACAACCCCGTGTTTTTGTGGGGCGGCGTCGGTTTGGGCAAAACGCACTTGATGCACGCTATCGGCAACCGCTTGCAACGCAACTATCCGGAAAAGAAACTGGCCTACATCACCAGCGAACAGTTCACCAACGAATTTATAGAATCGCTGCACGATACCGCTCACCCCGATGCAAAAAAGAAGTTTCGGGATAAGTACCGCAAGGTGGACGTGCTTATGATGGACGACGTGCAGTTTTTGGCCAACCGTGAAGGCACGCAGGAAGAGGTTTTTCACACTTTTAACGAATTGTACTTGGCCAACAAGCAAATTATTCTCAGCAGCGACCGCCCGCCCAAGGAAATTAACATCGAAGAACGCTTGCGCACCCGTTTTGCAATGGGCGTAATTGCAGATATTCAGCCCCCCAACTTGGAAACGAGAATTGCCATTTTGCAAAAGAAGTGCAATCAAAAGGGGTATGTTATCAATATCAAAGTGCTTTCCATGATAGCGGAAAAAATAACCAAAAACGTGCGTGAAATGGAAGGCATGCTCAACAGAATCGTCAGCTATTCCACTCTTATCGGCGGCGACCCCAACGATTTGAACGTGGTTAACGACGCTTTGCGCGACTACGCCGATTCCAAAACGGATATCATCACCATCGAGCAAATTGTGCAAAACACTTGCGACTACTTCAAGGTGGAAAAAGCCAACCTTATCGGCAAAAAGAAAAACAAGGAAATTGTCGTTCCCCGACAAATTTGCATCTACCTTATTTGCGACATTTTGGGGCAAAGCGTTCCGCTTGTTTCCATCGGCGAATATTTCGGCGGCCGCGACCACACAACCATAATGCACGCTCGCGATAAAATCAGCGAAGACGTGAAAAACAACGACGTGATTGCATCTCAAGTGAAAGACTTGAAGGACAAAATTTTTAACAGATAACAAAAAAATGGCGTTGCTGCAACCAAAACGGTGTGAGATATTCGGCTTTGCGGTTGCAACGGCAATTTTACATTCTAAAATAACGCTAAAAAAAAGAGAACATTACGGATTTTTATCCGTTCTGTTCTCTTTTTCATTGCAATATGAGGTTTGGTTCACGCCAAAATAAGTATTCGTTGTGTTAAAGGTTGTATTTGCCCTTTGCGACGTATTTTCAATCGCCTTTTAAGAACTAGCTTGTTCTTTCAAGGTGTTTTTTTTGGTGTAAAACACTTATTGAAAATTGTCGTTTTTTGTGGCAAAAGAACGTTTCTAAAGGGTATCATGCGCTAGAATATTTTTTTGTCAACAAAATTTGTTTGAAAAGAGGTGTAATTTTTTTAACTAACAGCAACCGTCTATCGTTGTGTTTTTGTACAAGTATTTTGTCGTGGCCGATTTATTGCATTGTATGTGTTACAAGAATTGAACGTTTGGCGTTCGGCAAAACATTTGCAAAACTACTGTTTGTACTTCCGGTGTGTAAAACGGCGGCGTTTGACGAACGAAGCGAAAACATAATTTGTTAAACGGGAAGAAAAAAACGATCGTGCACAAAAATATCTCTAACAAAAAAAGAGAACATTGCGGATTTTTATCCGTTCTGTTCTCTTTTTTATTGCAATATGTGTTTTGGTTCACGCCGCAGTAAGTATTTGTTGTGTTAAAGGTCGCATTTGCCCTTTGCGGCACATTTTCAATCGCCTTTTAAGAACGCAGCCTGTTCTTTTAAGGTGTTTTTTGAATTTTTGTCGAAAATTGTGTTTCAAGAGGTTGTGCGGCCTAGAAAGTGTCCTTTTGGCGGCGGATTTTGCGGGATAACTCGAATATTTCCACACCGCAACCAATAGCCGTGAATAATGCCGTCATTGCCATTTCGCCGTAGAACGTTCTTGCAAATTCTTCGTCTTGCATAACATGGGCAAATGCTTCCAGTGCGGACATTGCCATTCCTGCTTCGTCTGCGGCAAGTTTGCAAGCAACAACGTAGATGACAAAGGTGGCAAGCAGCATCATCACTGCGGACGTTGCGCACACGATAACCAACATAATTTTGTTTGGTTTGCCGCCGAATTTTTGAAAGAACACTGCTCCCAACAAAACGGCCACAACCGAACTGAGTGCGGAAACAAAGCCTATCAAATAAAGCACAACGGCTAGCGCGCAGCCCACAAGTGCGCCCAAAACGGCCCCGGCAAAACCGCGCAGATAGTTGTTGGGAAGGCTGTCGAATTCCTCGTTTGCCGCACGAATTTCGCTGTTAAGCGTTTCTACACAGTCGTTGCAAAGAGTGATGTTTGCGCCGCCAAGATTGCACCGTTTGCATTGGTCAAAATCCAGTTGTTTGCCGCAAGTGGGGCAGTATCCGACGCCCAATGCGCCGTTTTCGTTAAGCGTTTGAACAAGTTGGGCAAGCGGTTGGGCAAAATATTCCGTCGTTTTGGCAAAACTTTTCAGTTTTATGCGCAACATAACGCCGTTTTCCGTTGTTTCCACAAGAAATTTTGCGCTGTTGCGGGAAATTAGCGTTTGCATGATGGTTGCACGCTGTTCCGCCTCGGCAAAGAAAGCAATTCGTGCAACAAGCGTGGAAGCGTCCGCCAACACAAAGGTGGCTTCGTACCCGTCGAAAGCGCCGTATGCTTCGCCGAACCCCTTGTTTTGGTTGACGGAAAGCCCGTGTTCTTCAAAGTAATTTTTAAGTGCTTTGTTCAATTTTGTGATCTCCTTCGCAAATTGGTGCCAACGTCACCTGCAAAAAGTATAACACAGCGGCCAAATGATGTCAAGGCGATAGCGGCGGCTGCCGAGTGAAGAAGCAATAGTTGCAAGTGAAGAAATGAGAATGTAAAAGCGGCGGATCTGCCGAAAGGATTAGTAATAGGTGATATTTAATAAAAGAGCCAAGGGCGACTGTTGCCGCTAAGTGAAGCGTGAAGGGTGAATAGTGAAGAGTTGTGGATACTTTTTTGAAACTTACACTGTTTGCAATGTGCGACAACATCTACAACTTGCACCGTCATATTGTTGTTGATTGTCAATCCCTCAGTCACGGCAAGGCCGTGCCAGCTCTCTTTGCATTAAGGTTGCGTTTTTTTTTGCCATTTTGCAAAAAATTCACAAAATTGCAACAAATTTGCAAAACCCTCTTGACAAGCGGGGGGGGGGGGCACGGCGTATAATAACGCTGTGGATATGTCGGCGCAAAACGTTGGCAATTTGCAAAAAAAATTCGGAGGAAAAACACATGAAAAGAAAAATTAACAAGATTGTGGCTGTGATCGGCTTTGTGCTTATTATTGTCGGCCTCATTCTCACCTTTGATGCGACGGAAGCATTGTCTTACGCAACTATCGCCGCAGCATTGGCGTTGGCATTTATTTTTGCCAAAAACGAAACGGTCAAAAATGTAGGGTATGCGCTTGAATCTTTGTTGGGTACTTGCGGAATTATCCAACTTGTTGCAGGCGTCGGCGGAATAGACCCCTCAATTGTGGGAACTATCGGCTACGTTTTGTATTTTGTATCGGCGGCTTTGTATTTCATCGAAATTGCCATCAGATTTTTCGGATTTGTTAAAAACAGCGATGCACAGGGCGGTAACGGTAGCGTGTCTTCCGTTTTGTTGAACTACAAACAACTGGAAACGGACAAAGTTATCACCGAAGACGAATTCAACGAACTTAAAGCAAGAGTTTTTGAATCTTCCAAAGATCAATGCGCAACTATCGGAGATTTGAAAAACTGGAAAAAACTTTTGGATAAGAAAGTTATCACCGACGACGAATTTGCCGCGTTGAAAGATAAAATTTTTAATAAATAATTTCCAATAAACAACATTAAAACGCATCGAAAACGATGCGTTTTTTGTGCGACGGTGAAATATTGAGTGACGGTACTGATACACATTTTGAACGGTGAAGAGGTGAGGATGCGTTGAGGGGGCTACTCCGTCCAGTGAATAGTGAAAAGTGAAGAGTTGTGGCTACTTTAGTAAAAATTGACGAATAAAACTATTTTTTGCTAGCCTATTTGTCAAAAACAACTATTAAAATTTCCCCAAAAGTATCCATTTCTTTTCTCTTTTCTCTCTTATCTTTTAACTGGCGACGAAGTCGCTTTTGCTCTCCCAAAGTGAGAGCCAAGGGCGGCGGAGTCGTCGATATAGAAAAAATTTTGAAATATATCGTAGTGCACAATAAAGAGTGAAGAAGTGCACGTTCTTACACTGCTGATTTGAAGTTATACAAGGGCTTTATGTTGCAAACTATTTCCGCGGTGGGTTGGATGTTTTTCACAATTTCGTTCATGTCTTTGTAGGCCATGGGCGATTCGTCCAAGGTGTTGACATTCACGCAAGTAGAGTAGATGCCGCTCATCTCCGATTGGTATTCTTCCAAGGTCAGCTTTTCGAACGCGGCGGTACGTGACATTAACCGTCCTGCGCCGCACTCTTTTGCTTGTTTACAAGCCAAATTTCTTTTACAACATTTCAATTTTTTCTTTAATTCCTGTAAATAGTTTAGATAAACATCTCCTTCCTTTATTAAAAAAGCACGCTTGAATATGCAACATGGGGTTTTGAAAAGTAAGCAATTTAAGAAAATATTGAAGTTTATGAAAGGGTTAAATGAAAAGTCAATAGTTAATTGCAAAAAATATTAAAAAAATTATGTTAGGTGTATAATTTTGCCGAGAAGTTCCCAACAACAATGTAAGTAGAACTACAGGAGAATAAAATAACAGTTAATATCAAAAATTTGTATGGCAAAATAAACAATAGGACAAATCGTGAATTGGTCAAATTAGATTTGCCGAATCGTACTTGACTATTATTAAAAACGGTGATATACTATAGCTGTTCTAAAACGGAGGTAAGATTATGTTTATTGGAAGAGAGCGAGAGCTGAATGCTTTGGAAAAGCTATATGCATCAAACAAGTTTGAGTTTGCGGTAATTTACGGTCGTCGTCGTGTGGGCAAAACTGCACTTATTAACCAATTTCTTGGCGACAAAAAAGCCATCTACTTCATGGGTGTAGAAAGCAATGCAAAACAAAATCTCGAAAATTTCAGTAAAAGCATTATTGAATACAGCAGCGGAATTGAGACGGAGACATCATTTCTGTCTTTTCAGGCTGCTTTGGAATATGTGTTTAAGCTTGCGGAAAAAGAGCGTCTTGTTCTTGCAATTGACGAATATCCGTATGTTGCCCGTTCTTCAAAGAGTCTCGCGTCTACTCTTCAACTTTTAATCGATAAGTATAAGGATTCGTCTAAGCTTATGCTCATTCTTTGCGGCTCTTCCATGTCCTACATGGAAGATCATGTTCTTGCCTACAAAGCACCTTTGTATGGCAGAAGGACAGCGCAAATGAAGATCTTGCCGTTTGATTTTGAGGAAACCTGTCATTATTTCAAAAAGATGTCCGATGAAGATAAAGCCTTGATCTATGGTATTGTCGGCGGTACGCCACAGTATCTATTGCAGATGAATGATGCTTTGAGTGTTGAAGACAACATTAAAAACACTTTTCTAAATCCGATATCCTTCTTGTATGAAGAGCCGATAAACCTCCTGAAACAGGAGGTGCGTGAGCCGGCCATTTACACAGCTATTATTACTGCGATTGCTGCAGGTGCTTCACGTATGTCGGAAATTTCAAGCAAGGTTGGCGAAGATACCAATGTTTGTTCGACCTATATTAAGAACTTGATGAATCTTGGTATCGTGCAAAAAGAGACACCCTATGGCGAAAAGACATCTCGCAAATCTGTTTATTCCATTGAAGACAACATGTTCCGTTTCTGGCATCGCTTTGTGCTAGAGAACAATTCTATCATCGCGCGCGGGGCAACCGATTTGGCGTATAAACGCATTGAGCCGAAACTGTCCGATTACATGGGAAAAGTGTTTGAGAATATCTGCAAGCAATATCTATGGAAACAGCTTTTAATCGGCAAGTGTCCAGTGGAGTTTACTTTCCTCGGTCGTTGGTGGGGCAATGACCCCATTGAGAAATGCCAGGCCGAGATTGACATTATGGGGGAGCAAGACAAGAATACTGCCCTTTTTGCAGAGTGCAAATGGACAAATGAAAAAGTTGATTTAAGTGTATTGGAAACGCTTGCGAAGCGAAGTCGACTGTTTTCTTACAAAAACATACATTTGTATCTGTTTTCCAAGTCCGGTTTTACTAAAGGCTGTATCGACGAAGCAAACCGAATAGGCAATGTAACGCTTGTGAGCTACGTAGATATTGTTGCGTAAGAGATTGCGTACCTAAAACACCTGAATTATTAGAAAGTTATTCTGTATTGAAATTGGCACCAAACGGAAGGAGTTATTTGGACTTTCTTTGGGCAAAAAGAACTAACAAAAAATCCCTGTAAAGACAAATTGCCTTTACAGGGATTTTAACATTATTGCACAAATAGTTTGTTACGTGAAAATCAAATATTTGTCAATGTTGCGCAATAAACATCACGCAGAAGAGGCACATCTTCTCTATGTCTTCATACGGCCGCCTTGAAGTTGTACACGGGCTTTATTTTGCAAACAATTTCCGCTGTAGGTTGAATGTTTTCCACAATTTCGTTCATGTCTTTGTAGGCCATGGGCGATTCGTCCAAGGTGTTGGCGGTCACGCAAGTGGAGTAGATACCGCTCATTTCCGATTGGTATTCTTCCAAAGTCAGCTGTGCGAATGCGGCGGTACGGGACATTAATCTTCCTGCGCCGTGCGGTGCGGAAAAGTTCCAGTCCTCGTTGCCTTTGCCGATGCAAACAAGCGAGCCGTCCCTCATGTTGATGGGGATAAGCAATTTTTCGCCCAGTTTTGCCGATACGGCACCTTTGCGCAAAATTCTTTCTTGCACGTCCACGTAGTTGTGGATGGTTTGAAATTGTTCTTGCGCAGTCAAATTGCACCGTTCAACAATTATTTCCGCCATTTTGGCACGATTTCTTTCGGCAAATTTTTGGCAAATATCCACGTCGTGAAGATAATCTTCCACAAAAGTGCCAAAAAGATAGCAAAGGTCGTGGGGCAAAGTGGGCTGTTTTGCCACAAATTGCGCTTCAAGGTCTTTCAACGCTTGTTGAATTTCCGTCTTTCTGCCTTGTTCCTTGTAGGTGCGAATTATCTCGTCACGCTCACGGAAGTAGTTTTCCTTGCCCACATTCAAGTCTACGGCAATTTGTTGGTAAAATTCCGCCACCTGAGTGCCAAGGTTGCGGCTGCCGGAATGTATCACAAGGTATTTTCCGCCCTTTTCGTCAGTGTCAATTTCTATGAAGTGGTTGCCGCCGCCCAGCGTGCCCAACGATCTTTCCAAACGCTTGGTGTCTTTCAAGTTGCGGAAACATTTCAGTTGCGCAAGGTCGAAATGTTCTTGTCTTGCATCCCACACCTCTCTGCCACAGGGAATTTCGTGTGCAACTTGGTCTATTTTTTCAAAATCCAAGTCGACATTGCCAAGGTAAGTGGTGAGCATGCCGCAGCCGATATCCACGCCAACCATTGCGGGCACAATTTTGTCCGTCACCGTCATGGTGGTGCCGATGGTGCAACCTTTGCCGGCGTGGACGTCGGGCATAATTCTTATTTTGCTGTCGGAAAACGCTTCAACGTCGCAAACCGCTTGAATTTGTTGCAACGCAGCTTCTTCCACGGTGGTTGCAAAACACTTTGCAACGTTGAATTTTCCGGTTATTTCTTTCATAAATACTCCTTTACGTGCGGCTCGATTTGTTTTGGGTGACAACGCTTGCCGCACGCGAGGTTAGGCTTTGCCACCCAGTATTTTTGTCAGTTGAGAAAGAATATCCCCGTTTCCGTTCAAGGAAATGTTGCCCACGTTTTCGCAAATGCGTTCCACGTATTCCAATTCTTTCAGTTTGTACAACGTTTGGTTTTCGTCCATAAGTTTTGCGGTGTTCAACAAAGAACGAGTGGAAGCAACCTCTTCACGGCGAGTGATGACGTTGGCTTGCGCGCGTTTTTCCGCAATCAGAACGGTGTTCATTATTTCGCGGATTTCGCCCGGCAAAATAACATCTTTCACGCCGGCGGACGTTATTTCCACAAACAAGTCCTTTTCGCATTCTTTCAATTTTTCAAACACGAATTGGGAAATTTCGTCCTTGTTTTCCAAAATTTCGTCCAGCTTGTACTTGCCCACGTATTCACGCAACGCCAGTTGTGCTGCAACGTGCAAGTGTTCGGCAAAGTCGTCCACTTCCGTGGTTATTTTCACAAAGTCGGTGATGCGGTAGTTGCAAGTGAAGTTGATGCGCAACGAAACTTTATCCGCCGTCAAAATTTCTTGGCCGGCAATGTCCATTTGGGTGAGGCGTGTGTCAACGTATTCTACGTCCACTTTCACGGCTGTTTTCCAAAAATAGTAGGTGCCGGGCTCCAAAACCTTTACAAACTTGCGATTGAAGTACAAAAGTCCCTTTTGGTATTCTGCAACTTCCGCCTTGGTGTAGTAGATTTGCGGAATTCTTGTGAACACGTAGGGCGAAATAGATTCGTCCACCGTCGGATCGGAAATATCCACAATTTTGAATTCGTGCTTATCCACAACGTTCCAAAACGCATATTTGCCTTGGCGCAAAGCGGAGGCGAAGTTGCCGTTGACGTAGTGCAACGCAAGTTGTTCGTCCGCCACTTCCACAACGGTTACTTGGCTTGCCACGTTTTGGTCTTGAAGCAAGGTATCCAACGCACATTTGCGCGGAAAAATGGGTTGATCGAAGTCGGAAATTTCCACTTCTTTGCCAAACAAGCGGTACTTGCCGGCATCAAGCAACTTAACGTACTTTCCGTTTTTGAAAAGAAATCCTTTTTGGTTTTGATTGATGATTGTCGTTGTCATAATATGTAATCCTCCTTGAAGGTAGTAATGTCGGTTCCTCAACCGTTCATGAAAACGTAGCGGCCAAAAACTTGAGCGCGTTCTGCCCGTTGCGGAACGTGTTGTTTGGCAACGGTGGGAAGCGTGCGGTATCCGTTTTCGGGCAAAGCGTGCGTTCGCATTGCCTTGCAACTTTGGGGAAAACAAGTTTTCAAAGGTTGCACATTGGCGGAACGGCGTTGGAATAGTCGTGAAAAAAACTGTTTGTGCACGCAGTTGCGTGCGATTCCTTTGTGTTCTTTTGAACACTACCAATCCACTGGCTAAGGCGGGATTCGAACCCGCGTTGAGAGGGCTTTCGGGCCCTGCGACCGCGCAAAGTTTCTTTCGGCATACACTTTGGAACATCCTGGTGCACCGCAGTTACGTTTTGTGTCAAGCACTTGCGTGAATCAACCTTGCAAGTGTATTTTACCGCCAAATTATTGGTTTTTCACGGAAAAAAAGCTGCGAACTCTCATTTGAGTTCGCAGTTTTGCTGTTTTTTGAGTTTTTCTACTATCAAATTCCGGAAAGAAGACGGTTCGGTCACTTCTACCAGTGGCCCGAAGGAAAGAATTCGTATCACCATGTCCGCTTCTTCGTCGTGGAAGTAGCGAATTTTTATTCGATAGTGTTTGTTATCCAACCGCTCCGCCTGTTTTTCAAAGTGTGCAAAATGCAGCATGAACCGTTCTAAAGCGTTTCGGTAGTTGGTCAGTTGAACGGTGACGGTGTCTTGCACAATCTTTTTCGAGCGTCCGTTGGGCGGTTTTTCTCTCACGTAGGCAACGCAACGGCTGATTTTTGCAAGGTTTACTACGCTTGCGGCACGGCAGCCGTCAATCACGACGCGGAATTTGTCGTCCTTTGGGGAATATTCCAAACTTAACGGTCGGCAACGCACGAACATGGTGTTGCCGCGGCGGTTGGGCATTTCAAACTTTATTTGAGTGCCGTGTTTTATTGCGTTCAAAACAACGCGAAATTGCCGTACGTATTCAGGGTTGTCGAAATCGTCGCCGTCGCCGTATTTATCGTAAATGCGAAAGTCGTCCGGGGTGAACAGCGGCTCAACACCTTCCAAATTGGGGAAAGTTTCGTCAAACAGCCGAATGCGCGGGTCCAACGAAATTGCTTTCAACCACTGTTTTTGCAATGTCGTCAGCGGCATTGACGGTTTGTTTTTGATGGGCGTTGTGCCGTCCGTGCGCAAAAGTTGCCATTTTTGGCTTTTCAAATTGGGCAAAACGGTGAGTACGCTTTCGCCAAACGCATGTTCTTCAACTATTTTTTGCAGTTCTCTTTCGTTGTTTTCCCCGTCCAAAACGGCGGAAATAATTGCCGAAACGGTGTTGTAGTAGGCGGAATAAAGTTCACTGAAAATCATTGTTCGCCCCCTTTCACGCCGTACAGGCGGCACATTGCGTCAACGTCCTTTTTGAATTGGTTTTCAACATTGCGGTTGGAAAAGTTAAGTTGCGTTATGCGGCAAATAAAGGTGCGTATCCAAGGTATCATTTCTGTGCTGTCGTACACGTTCGCCGAAAAACGGTAGATGTTTTCGTCCAGTTTTTCCACCGTTCCCACACGCTTTTCCCGTTGCAGCCGCCGCACGATGTATTGCTCGTTTTCGGCAACTTTCACGGTGAATTCCACATGTTCCAAACGGTCTTCGCCACGGCTGTTGCGCTTGATGCTTACGCCCCACATTTTGGTTTGAATTTCGTCCAGTTGCTGCCTAAGTTCGCAAAAACGGGGCGTTTGTTCTTCTAGCTTGATGTTGGAAAGGTAGTCGATGCGGTAGGATGTGAAGCAGTTTCCTTCCGGTACGTATGCCAAAAGGTGTTGCCTTCCGTTTTGCACGCTTGCAAACACTCTTAGCGGCACAATGCGACTGCGCCGCGGAACGTCCTTGCGATGGTTGTTGTTGCTTACGGAAACAATGCGCTGTTCTCGCATGGCGACAAAAAGCGTTGCCAAAACGTCACTATCCAAAGCACCTGTTATGTAGTGATGTTTGAAGGAAAATGCGTCGTCGTGGGCGGATTGTTTATCCAACAAAAACGAACCTATCACGCCGCAAGGGGCAATTTCCGAAAAGAAGTGCAACACGTCGTTCAGGTGCGTTTCGTCGTCCTCCGCCCGGCGATAGTAAATTTTGCGCCCGACTTTTTCCGCCACGATAATGCCGGCCTCGCAGTATTCTTTCAGTTTTTTGCGAACGGTGGATTCGTCCAAAAGCATCGGTTGGCGAAAATCGGCAAGGTAGGCATCAATTTCGTCCATCAGTTCCGAAGTGGTGCGCTTTACGGACGAATTGCACAAAATATCAAAAATAACGAAGTGCAAAGTGACGTCGCCGTCGGTGAAACTTTTGGCTTTCCAAGCGTTGTAAAGCGGATTGTGCTTGATGGAACGGCTGTCGATGGAAATAAAAACGTTTTTGCCTTCCGCCGTGCGCACGAAACTCATGTGATCGCCCAGCCAGCTTTCCAGCCTTCGCCGTTCGTCGTCGTAGGAGCGTGCGCTTTTTGCCTGATAGTCGTCACGGCTTTTGAACCCAAAAAGGTAGAAATCACGCATATATGTCCGTATCTTTTCAAAGTTTTTTATTAGTTCGTTGTACGATGACATAGTTTGCTCCGTGTGTTTTCGCCAAAGATTGTGCCGTGTTTGAGTTTGACAACAGTATATCATTGTCGCCGTCCGATGTCAATGGCGACTTGGGCAACAAACCGCACGAGTGAAAAGAAAAAGGGACAGGATAAGAAACTTGTGTAGTTTCTTGGGTTGTCGGGTTGGTTGAAAACCGGTTTTATCCTCACAAGCTTCACAATTGGGCAATTATCTCACTTGGCTCGCCCCTTGGGGAGAGCTGGCACCGCAGGTGACTGAGAGGGGTATTGACGTAACCGAATGAAAAAGTAATAGTGAATAGCAAAAAATGGTGCCTTTAGTAAAAATTGACGAAAAAAACTATTTTTTCTAGTCTATTTGTCAAAAACAACTATTCAGATTTCAAAAAATGTATCCTTTTCTTTTCTCTTTTCTCTCTTATCTTTTAACTGCGACGAAGTCGCTTCCAGCTCTCTTTACACAAAGGAGCCAAGTGGCTGCTGTGCAGCCGAGTGAAGAGTTGAGGCACGTTAGGGGAGCCTTTGTGAACCACAACATATTGCAATATTCCGTTTTATTAACACTACCTTGTTGGTGGGTTAGAAAGAAATTTGTGTGCAAAATATTTTTTCATTATACTTATCTAAAAGATGTACAAATTCACAAAAAGTATCCTACTGTGCCAGCTTTCTTTTTCTCCAAAACTTGAGTTTGGTGTATTCAACATCGCAACAAAATACGGAAAAGCCCCTTGCAAAAAGTTATTGGTTGTTGTGGTGCCGTTGTTGCGCAAACACTTGACTTATGTTTTGCTATTTGTTAAAATAAAACGAATGCTATGGTGGGAAGTGGGCGTTTTGCACTTTTTTGCCAAGCAAAAACCACTACTATAACGCGCTTAGGGCGCATAAGAAGGAGAATATCATGAAAAGAACCTATCAACCCAAGAAAAGACAAAGAAGCAAAGTGCACGGATTCCGCGCAAGAATGAAAACCACCGGCGGACGCAGAACGCTTGCAAGAAGAAGAAACAAGGGTCGTCACTCTCTTTCCGCTTAATAAGGACGTTTCGTTTTGAAGTCTTGTTACAGACTTAAAAAAAACTATCAGTACAGCTACGTTTACAAGCACGCTCAAAGCGTTGCCGACAAAAACTTTGTGCTGTTGTACTGCAAAAGCAACAAAAGTCAATCGCAAGTCGGGTTTTCCGTCAGCAAAAAGTACGGACATGCCGTTTGCCGCAACAGAATTCGCAGGCAGATGAAAGCGGCGGTATCTGCCGTTATGCCTCGTGTCAAAAACGGGTTTAACGTTGTGCTTGTGCCAAGGAAAAACCAGCCCTATCTTTTCCAAGATATCCAAACCAGTGTGGAAAAACTGTTTGGAAAGGCAGGGTTGCTGTTGTGAAATACGTTGCAATTGCATTGCTAAAACTGTACAAAGCAACCTTTTCCAAGGTGAAAGGCAAGCGGTGTATTTTTTCGCCGAGCTGTTCGGTCTACGCCATGGAAGCCTACACGGAGTTTGGTTTTTTCGTGGGCAGTTGGCTTACGCTAAAACGCTTGTTGCGATGCGCACCGTGGGGAAAGGGCGGTTTTGACCCGATTCCGACAAATCTCCGCGGAAAAGAAAAGTGGTTTGTTTGATAGTTTGTGGGAGAATGAATGAAAAGAAATACGCAAATAATACTTTTGACAGTGCTGCTTGTGGTGTTTTGCCTTTGCCTATTTGCAGGTTGCAGCAGTGAAAAAGCCGATTTCTTCACCTACGGTGAGGCGGATTTGGGCGTTGTCGGAAAGCTGGTTAAAGCCATGCACGGTTGGATTGGCAACTACGGCTGGACGGTTGTTGTTTTTACGGTGTTTTTGAAGATTGTGATGTTGCCGCTAGATTTGTGGCAACGCGTGTCGTCGAAAAAATCCACGTTGAAAATGCAACGTTTGCAACCGTTGTTGAAGGAAATTGACCGTCGTTACGGCGAAAACACGCCCCGTTCCAACGAAGAAAAGCAAAAGCTTTACAAAAAGCAAGGTGCAGGCGGGCTTTCCATGTGCTTGCCCATGATCATTTCCATGGTTGTGTTCTTCGTTATGTTCGGCGGACTCAGAACCTACTCAACTTACAGCAGCGTCACCAATTTCCAGGCACTTTCCGGAACCTACTTCGATGCCTACTATTCGGCAGTGAAAGAGGACGGCGGCGAAGAATTTGAGTTTTTGAGGGACGAAATTGTTTCCTACTGGAACGATCAACTTGCCAACTTGAACACGGATGAAGAGCGCAACGCTTACCGTGAACAGAACAATATCCAAGATTTTGACACCGATCAAAACTTTTTAAGAAACAACTACACAGAATCCAACGTCAAAGCTTATATCGACGGAATCAACAATTTGGGCGTGCAGTACAAAAATAAAGATTTTTCCGCATGCAACACGTTTGCTTTGGAAAAAGTGACGGAGTACTACGAAATTTCGCACGAAAGTTGGTTGTGGTTGCAAAATGTTTGGCAACCGGATACCTGGGCTTCCATAATGCCTAAGTACGACGACAGTTCCAACGGTTTCAGCAGTACCGTGGATATGTCCGCTTTCGGAGGAGATAACGGACGTGGCCACTACGATGCAATTCGTAATGCCGTTTTGGAGACGGGTGTGCGTGGCGATCAAGGCAAATGGAACGGTTTGATGATACTGCCCATTTTGTCCATTGTGTTGTCGTTCCTGTCCATGTTTGTTTCTCAAAAAATGGATAAACGCACCAAGAAAGGCGAAAAACCCGTGGAAGAAAACAGCCAACAAGCCGCATCTAACAAAATGATGATGATTTTGATGCCGTTGATGATGGCCGTGTTCGGATTTATGTATACCGGTGCTTTTGCCATCTACATGGTGTGCAGTTATGCGTTGAGTTTGCTTTCTACCGTTGCATTGAGCGTTCCTGTGGAAAAGTTGGTGCAAAAAAGTTTGAACAAGACGGAACAGGAAGAAAAGAGCAACAAGGCCAGCTATATGAGGTAATTTATGACAGAAAAAACAGAATGCTTGGAGGCCGTTGCCTCCGAGAACGGTGTTGAAGCAGTGGAACTTTCTGCCGAAACGCTAAAAATAAAGGAATTTTTGGAAACCGTTTTGCAAAAAATGAATGTTGGCGAATTTTCCGTTGAAGCATCCGTGCAAGAAGACGCAATTTGCTTGAACATCAGCGGCGAAGATTGCAACTCCGTAATTGGCTATCACGGCGAAACGTTGGACGCATTGCAATATTTGTGCAGCTTGCTGTTGAACGGCAAAAACAACGGATTCAAACGCGTTGTGTTGGATACGGAAGGCTATCGCCAAAAACGCGAAAAAACCTTGCAACGTTTGGCAGGCAACCTTGAACAAAAGGTTAAGCGCACGGGCCACGCCGCAAAATTGGAACCCATGAACCCCTACGAAAGACGCATTATTCACACGGCATTGCAAAACAGCAAGTACGTCACAACGGAAAGCGAAGGACAAGGCAACTTCCGCCATGTTGTTGTCACCCCAAAGGAACAAAATAACGTGCTGAACGCCCCCAACGCCCCCAGAAAAACATTGAATTTCGTCTATCGCAGCGACAAAAAAAGGAGATAACTTGTTACGGCAAAAACTTGCGTGAACAAGAAAACAACTTGTTAAAACAAGGAAAAAAGAAAACAACTTAAAAAAGACCGAATTTGTTTCGGTCTTTTTTGTTGTTTTGGGGATTGTAACAACGTCGTCAAATTTTGCCGCTTCAAAGTCGCAAATTTCTTTCAGCCACGGCGGTGCTGTCGAAGAAATAAAAGTTGCAGTTTAGTTAGTGAAAGTTGTGCGCACAAAATAAATTTTTGCTATTCTTTCGCATCTCAAAAACCGTGCAAGTTTTTGTGTGATGACATGTGGCAATCGTCACCGGCATGGCGACACGGTTGCGGTGGTGTTTTCAGCTGTGTTTAAGAAATACATACGATAATTTAACAAAAGTTTAGTGTTTTTGTTCGGAGAATAATTTTGAAAAACAACAAAAATGCCTACGTTAAACGTAGGCACAAATTTTTCTTTGCGGCGGTGCGCCCCATTGCTCACGTGATAGCGTGGAAGTACCACTTCAAGGCAAAGAAAATGAAACTGAAAAAGGGCGATCAGTACCTTATTTTATCTAACCACCAAGGCGTTTTGGACCCCGTTTTGTTGGCGTTAAGCTTCAAAATGCCCGTCTATTTTGTAACTTCTGATACAGTTTTTACCGACAAGTGGTATTCAAAATTGTTGCGTTACACCCTTGCGCCCATCAAAAAGCGAAAAAGCGAAGCGGATATCAACTGTGTGCGCACAATGCGGCAAATTGCCAAAGAGGGCGGAAGTATTTGCATGTTTCCCGAAGCAAATCGCTGTTGGTGCGATTTTCAGTTCCACATTGACAAATCCATTTGCAAAATGATTCGTATGCTGAAAATGCCCGTCGTTTTGTACAACCTGCATGGGCTCTACGGCGTGAATCCGCGTTGGTCAAGCGTTGTTCGCAAGGGCAAAAGCCACGGCGAAGTGAAAAAAGTGCTTTCTTGGCAAGAAATTGCCGCAATGGACGACGAAAGTTTGTATCGCGAAGTTGTGGATAACTTGAAAGTTATCGATTCCGATTCGGGGCAAAAGTACCGTTCCCCAAAGCGTGCGGAAGACTTGGAACGGCTGTTATTCGTGTGCCCGAAATGCGGAGCCTTTTCCACGTTGCATTCCAAGGGCGCAAAAATTACCTGTTCCGAATGCGGATTCGAGGCGGAATACGGCGAAGACTTGCACTTGCATCACGATGGCAGTGAAACATCGTTCAAACTTGTGGATTGGTACAAAATGCAACTTGAAGTTGTTCGCAACAGCAAAATAGAGCCAAGCCAAGTGATATTGAAAGATTCCGACATGGAATTGTGGGATCAAAGCACCATGCAACACGTTTTGTTGCAAAGCGGCGACATGTTTTTGGATGACAAAGCGTTGCATTTTGCAACGACGGAAATTTCGCTGAACTCCGTCACCAGTGCCACATGCGTGGGCGGACGAAAACTGATTGTAAACGCCGACGGCAAGTCGTTTGCAGTTATAGGCAACAAAAAATTCAATCCCGTGAAGTACGTTTTGTTTTTCAACGTGCTGTGCGAACAAATTGCCGCAAAAGGAGGGGACGTATTTTATGCTTTGTCAATCGATAATGTCAACGGTTAAATCGTTCGGCGCAGATGAGGTTTGGTCAAGCTTAATTCAAGTGTTCATTTTGGCGGCGGCCGTGCTTGTGGGCAACATTATTCGCCGCAAAGTGCCGTTTATGCGCAAAAGTTTGATACCTTCGGCGCTGATAGGCGGAACGATAGTTTTGCTTTTGAAATTGATACCTGCCGTGAACGATTTTATCAATGCGGAACTGATGGAAACGCTAACCTACCATTGCTTGGCAATAGGGTTCATTGCAATGGCGTTGCGCAAAAGAAAAAAGGAAACCGTTTCCACAAAAACGGTGATAGAATCGGGCTTGTTACAAGGAAGTGTTTACACGTTGCAAGCAATATTGGGTTTGGCGGTGACAATAATTCTCTACTTTGTTTGCGACTTTTTCCCGGCAGGCGGCATTTTGCTTGCGCTTGGCTTTGGGCAAGGTACCGGACAGGCGCTTAACTACGGCAATATCTACGAAAACGAATACGGCTTTGAAGGCGGTGCCACGTTCGGCATCACCATTGCCACGATAGGGTTCTTCGTTGCTTGCGTGGTGGGCGTGGTGTACATGAACATTTTGCGCAAAAAGGGCAAATTAAAGGTTTTGACCAAAGAAGAAGCGCAAGACGTGGAAACTTTGGAAAAGTACGTTAGCGAAAACGAAATTCCCGATGCCGAATCGGTGGATAAAGTGACGATTAGCACTTGCTTGGTGCTGGTTATCTACGGTTTGGTGTACTTGGTGATGAAGCTTGTCAACGTCAGTTTGGTGTGGGGATTTAACTTCCTGCTTGGTTCTATTTTTGCACTGTTGTGCCGCTTGGTGCTGAATTTCCTTTCCAAAAAGAAACTTATCCACCGTGAACTTACCAACAGTTACATGTTGGATAGAATAAGCGGTTTGATGTTCGATACCATGATAATTGCCGGCGTGGCCGCCATCGATTGGCAACAACTTTCGCAAATGTGGTGGCAAATTGCCATTATTTGCACGCTGGGCACCGTTGCAACATTCATTTATATTCGTTTGGTTAGTAACGTTATCTACCCGGGCTACGAAAACGAAGGATTCTTTTCCATGTTCGGCATGTTAACGGGCACTGCAAGCAACGGCATGATTTTGCTAAGGGAAATAGACCCTCGCTTCGAAACGCCTGCGGCATCCAACCTTGTTCTTTCCGGAGTGCCTGCCATTGCATTCGGCGGCGGATTACTGTTGCTACTGGGCTACTGCCCGCGTGGTGTGACGGAATCGATAATAACCCTTGCAATTTTGGCTGTGGCGTTCATTGTTTTTGTACTGATACTGTTCCGCAGCAAAATTTTCAAAAAGAAAAACAAATTGGAAAAGTAACTACATGTAAATACATGGTGACATGCAAAACAAAAAGTCCGTTGCGTTAGTGCAACGGACTTTTTGTGTGTTTTGTTTTGTAACGGAAGTGTTTTCCCATTGGCAGTTCACGAAGGGTTATTTCGTTTGGTAGTTTGGCAAAATTTCAAGCAATTATTCCGCTCTACACGCACTAAGCAAAACAAGGCGACCCTTCAAAATTCATTCGCAGAGGGCGTTTTTTTTGCAATAATTTTCGGCATGATAAAGCTTTGTGGTTTGCCAATAAGCTTTTGCACAAAACACTTTGAAAAATTTCAGTAGCGTGCGGGATACCTATCTTCTACGTCGGTGAGTTCCAAAAGATAATCTACCGACACGGCATAGAACTCGGCAAGTTGCACAAGCATTGCAATGGGGATTTGTCTTTTTTCCGTTTCGTATTGCGAATAGGTGTTTTGCTTTACGTTCAACAACTTTGCGACTTCACTTTGCGACAATTGTTTGTCTTCACGAATTTCTTTCAATCTCATAGTATTTTTATTATAAATATCTCTTTTTGAGATATTGACATGTATCTCATTTTGTGATATAATTAGTAAAAAACAAAGGAGATTAAACAAATGACACTACTATTGACCGTGTTCTTTGGTTGGACTGGCTACTACCGCTTTCATAAAAAGCAATATGCTTTGGGCATACTTTATTTGTTAACGTTCGGGGTATTTGGCGTCGGTTGGATTGTGGATATTGTTGCTGCAGCGAAAGAACCTCAAGGCACTCCAAGTAAAGCGGGCATCGAGCAAAATGAAGTTGAAGAAAAGCCCTTGGAAAGCCGCACCATCTTTGATCCGTTTATTAGCGGCGAAAACAACTTTTCAATAACAGAAACTTCGATAATCGTTGGTCAAACGGAATTACCCTATGAACAATGTAGCAAAATTAACGTTATTAGCGGTGCCATTTCCCTAGTCGGAAAGGGTGGTTATGCCACTTTTACTGCCGCCGGACGCAAGTATGGAATTTATTTCAAATATGCCGACAACGTGCGTTTTTGTAGGGCGCTGGAATACGCAAACAAAAAGATTTTTGAGTGTCAAAACGAACCGGTTCCTAAATATTATTTTATAGGGTATACCGGCTCGGAATTAGCAGTATACGATAAATACATCACCTTGTCGCACGTAAGATTCACGTCCGGCGTTGTTGACTTCGTTTTTAAACAAATGGAAGGTGGCAACAACGGGGTGAAAAGAATCAGAATAGCCGACATAACATCCATTCAACACAAGGAAGCAACTCGCAGCGTTGTTGGATTCGTTCAATTTTCCTATGCAGGCAGCGTAGAAGCACGTGGAACTTCCGGTTCGGCAGTCAATGACGAAAACTCTGTGCCGTATTATCTCGAAAGAATATCCGAAATGAGAGAAATTGTTGACTTCTTGGAAAATGCACGCGAAAACGCATCTCATCCTCAAAACGGAACCACAGTTGTAACGCAAACACTTTCAGCAGCGGACGAATTAAAGAAATACAAAAGCTTGTTGGATGAAGGAATCATCACGCAGGAAGAGTTTGACGAAAAGAGAAAACAACTGTTAAAGTAGCTACAAAAAATTGCACAACAAAACCCCGTCGCACTACAGCGTGATATTCTTAGCGGAGAGATTGAAAAGTCTTACTAAGTGCGAGCATCGCATTTAACTAGTCGAATGCTTTATTGAGCCAAGCCCAAACCCATATTTACAAGCAAAAAGAGCAAGAGTGCAATGATTAAAACATTCTATTCTTGCTCTTTTCATTTTTATGGATGAATTTATGCTGACGCATAATGAATTGGCTTCGCCATGATTTCTCGACGGCTCTTCGCCTACTCCATGAATTGAATTGCAACGAATATAATGCCCACAGGGCAATTCATGCAGTTTACTGCAATTCATGACACTCGCTGTCAATTCATGCAACACGATTGCAATTCATTGCGTGTTCTCCGTTAAGGGTAACACTCATACAGCGACGGGGTTTTGTTGTTTTGAACTTTGAAAAATTCGTTTTGTTTTTTGCCAAAATCAAATTTTGTTGTTTTTTTGTGGCAACATAGTCTTCGGCAAAACAAAAACACCGTCACGTTGTGGCGACGGTGTTTCATGCGTTTTGTCAAAAACTATTCTTCTGTTTTGATTTCTGTGTTGTCTTCTGTTTTAGGGGGTTCTTCAACTTTCTTTTGCGCGTTCAAAACTTCGGGAAGTTGCAAGCCGGCCATGTCGAAAAGGTCCGTCATCGGGGGCAAGCTTTGCAAAAGTCCGGATAAAAAGTTTGCAGTGGATGTTTTGCCGTCTTCGCCCTTGCCGGAATCCCACACGGTGATTTTGTCAATTTTGATGTTTTTGATTGCTTCAACTTGCGTTTTGACAAGGCTTTCCATTTTGTCCGTTATCATCAAGCGCATTGCAGCGTTTGCGTCGCCGCCGGCAGCCTTAACAATTTCCGCATAACCTTGCGCTTGGTTATCCAACAACGCTTTCACGCCGCGTGCTTGTGCTTCCAGTTTTGCGTAGATTGCGTCCGCTTCACCTTGTGCTCTGCGGCGAATTTGTTCCGCTTCGGCTTCGGCATCTATTTCTCTGCGGCGTTTTTCAATATCCGTTTTGACAATTACGTCGGCTTCCAAAGTTGCTTGGTCACGGGCGGCACGGGCTTGTTCGGCAAGTTTTTCCGCCGAGTAGGATTCTTCCAACGCTTCCGCACTCTTGGTCTTTTCCGCAACGGTGGCAATTTTGGTTGCTTCGGCTTCCTTTTCTCTCAACGTTGCTTGCGCAGTTGCAATTTCCGCCTTTGCGTCGTTTTCGCCCTTAATGGCTTCCGCTTCCGCTTGCGAAACCATTATTCTTTGCTCTCTCAATGCGTTTGCGGCACCGATAGAACCTTCTTTGTCCGCTTCGGCAACGGAAATTTTTGCAGCGTTGATAGCTTTTGCTGCCGCTTCTTTACCAAGTGCGCTGATGTAGCCGCTTTCGTCGCTGATATCCGTTACGTTAACGTTGATAAGGCGCAAACCAATCTTTTTCAATTCCGTTTCCACGTTGCGAGAAACGGCTTCCAAAAATTTGTCTCTGTCGTTGTTGATTTCTTCAATTTCCATCGTTGCAATAACCAAACGCAATTGGCCCAAAATTATATCTTTTGCCAACTCTTGAATTTCGTTCAACGAAAGCCCCAAAAGGCGTTCGGCGGCGTTTTGCATGATGCCCGGTTCGGTGGAAATACCAACGGTGAATCGGGACGGAACGTCAACACGAATGTTTTGTTTGGAAAGGGCGTTGCGAAGGTCCACGCTGATGGAAATGGGGGTCAAATCCAAAAATGCGTGCGCTTGAATAACCGGCACGATAAATGCGGCGCCGCCGTGAATACATTTTGCGCTGCGAGACGTACCGTCGCTGTTTTTGCCGATTTTGCCGTAGATAACCATTATTTTATCCGACGGGCACTTTTTGTAGCGAGAAAGGAACATCAAAAATATCGACGTTAAAACGAGAACGGCCGCCACTACAATGCCGGCTATCGCTCCGCTGGTGATGGTTGCAAAAATGTTGAGCATAGTTGTTACCTCCTGTTATTTACTTAATTCTACTATCAGTTCGCCGTTAACGGTATCCACAACTTTAACTATCGATCCCGTTGGAATGGCGTTTTCGGCGGTGGTGCGAGCCGTTGCTTCCACAAACTTTTCCTGAACTTCCAGCGTTACTTTGCCTGTGCCGGAATTGTTTGCAGGAACGGTGAGATACACTTCGGCGGTTTTTCCGATGGCGTTGGCCATGTTCAAATTGCCGTTGGATTGCAACTTGTTCAACGCTTTGTACAAAAAGCCTACGCCCACAAGTGCGGCCGCCCCCACAAGCACGGCAATGCAAACGGAAAGCACTTCGTTGCAACCGGAAACGTCCATTGCAAAACCCGTCCAACTGCCTATGGAAAAGAATGCAACAAGGCCTTTTATGGTGAACAAACCTATTCCGTCGCCGGCACCGTCCAAATCCACGTCGCCGTCGGCATCGATGTCTACGTCAACGTCGCCGAAAGCATCGCCGGCAAAGCCGATTATCATCAAAATTATCTGTATCAGCAAAATGGCGGTGGAGCCAATGCCGGTGCAAAACAAAATTTTCGCAAGAAGCGACAAATTTTCCCAAAACACGAAAAAACCTCCTTCAATCGACCGTATCGCCGATTTTAATGTTTGTTTACAAAATAATAATACATTTAATTTGGGTAGTTGTCAATATCGTTGAAATAATTTTGTGGAAAGAGCACGAAAACATGGTGCGTATTCATCAACCATTCAAAAAAACGGAGCCGTTTTTTCTGCTCCGTTTTGTGTTGTAGTGAATTTTTGTTCAAGTTGAACGGTGCCGAAAGCCGTTGCCGCAAAAAGAAAAAAACTGTTCGTCTAGCGGAAAACAAGCGGCAAGATACTTGTAAAACTATTGCTTTGTACTTCAAGCATGAAAAAGATGTCGTTTGCACGCACAAAAAGCGCAACGTTCTTGGCTTGTACGTTGCACGGTTTTTTATATCCGTACCCGACGGAAAGATACTCCAACAAGAGCTATTATTCCGCTAATTTGCAAAATATTATTCCGCTACTATTGATATTGTTCCGAAAGTGTGGTATAATAAACACGAACGGGAGGAATAACGAGCATGTTCATGACTGTTAAAAGAGCTGCGGAAAAGTGGGGCGTTTCCGAAAGGAGAGTTCGCGTGCTTTGTGCCGAGGGTAAAATTTCGGGAGCGTTTCAAGAGGGGCGCGGGTGGAAAATTCCTGCCGATGCGGAAAAACCGTCGGACGGAAGGTACAAATCTCAAGAGAGCATTCTTGCACAAATAGACAAAAAAAAGGCGGAACTTGACAGTCGCAGACCGCTGACCGAGGGGGAAGCGGAACGCTTGAACGAAGAATTTGCCGTTGAATACACCTACAATTCCAACGCCATTGAGGGCAACACGCTGACCTTGCGTGAAACCGATTTGGTTCTCAGGGGGCTAACCGTCGACCGCAAACCACTGAAAGATCACATGGAAGCGGTGGGCCACAAAGAGGCGTTTGAATATGTTCGAGAGCTTGTGGTAAACAACGTGCCCATCAGCGAGCGTGTAATCAAAGAAATTCACTATCTTGTTCTTGCGGACAAGAAGGACGATCGAGGCGTATACCGCAAAGTTCCCGTTCGCATCATGGGCGCACAGCACGAGCCGACCGAGCCGTATCTCATTCAAGAAAAGATAGAGCAGCTTTTGCGCGACTTTGCCGAAAGCAAAGAACACGTTGTAACAAAATTGGCCCGTTTTCACATTGAATTTGAAGGTATTCATCCATTCATTGACGGTAACGGAAGAACGGGCCGATTGCTTGTTAATTTGGAACTTATGAAAGCCGGATTTCCGCCCATTGACATTAAGTTCACGGATCGCTTGGCTTACTACAATGCGTTTGACGAATACCATGCAAAGCACAATTTGTCCGCTATGGAAAAACTCTTTGCGGAATATATCAATGCGAGATTGGATAAATATCTAAAAATTTTGCAAGACTAAAAAGGAACCTAAGCCGCCATCCGTTAGGGTGGTGACTTGGGGCTCTTGGTGTTCCTTTCAAGTCGCTGTCAAGGATAAGTTGGATGTATTCTAGGGGCGTGCTCATTCCGAATCATCACGCGCATATTATTGGCGACTTGGTTTTTTGCGGCGACAGTATCAACGGTGACCGCTCGCCGTAAAAAACCATTTTCACGCTGTTGGCAACAGTATTAAACTGGAGTTTGGCGGCCTGTTTAGCCGCATTTTTCAAACAGCCATGTGATGCGAGGTGGTTTTGTTCCTATCAATGACACGGTTTTCGTGTTTTGCAAACAACAACTGTTTTGTTTGCGTGTGCCTCAAATCATAATTCATCAACCATTCAAAAAAACGGAGCCGTTTTTTGGCTCCGTTTTGTGTTGTAGTGAATTTTTGTTCAAGTTGAACGGTAGGGAAAGCCGTTGCCGCAAAAACTTTGTGTCTTTCAAACGGTTCAAAGGCGTTCGTGCCGTTACTTGAAGAATCTGTGGATAAGGTCGCGGCTGTATTCTGCCGTTTCTTCCATGTCGCCAAAGGACATTATTTCGCCTGCGTAGTAGGTGTTGTCCTTGCCTTGCATTGCTTCTACTTTATCGTACCAGCCGTCGGCGTAATCCTTGCTGCAAACATGCGGGAAGTAGTACCAGTCGTCGATTCTTTCCGTGTGAACAACGGGGTGTCCGCATTTTGCCATGTCGGCAAGGGTAGTTTCTTTTGCTTCTTCGAAAGAAACGTCTTCCATGCCTTCGTGGTTGCGCAACGTGAACGTTACAAGCGGTTGATCGGTAGCATCCGGCCAGCGGTGGTAGAACACCATCAAGTGTCCGCGCGTTTCGTTGGTCATGTTTTCAAAGAAGTAGTAGGAAATATCCGGGCAGTTGCCTTCTTCGGGACGAACGGCCATGGTGAAGTACTCTTTGTGCACGATCTTCGAGAACAGTTCTTTTTCTTCTTCTCTTGGGTCGCCGTAGCCAAGGAACAGTTCCAACGGCGTGCAAATGATTAACTTGTCAAATTCTTCTTCTTTTCCGTTGACGGTGACAAAAACCTTGTCCGGTGTTCTTCTGATGGCCGTAACTTCGCTGTTAAGTTGAGCGGGGTGTTTCAGGTGGTTGTTCACGCCTTCCCAAATGGATTGTGTGCCGTCTTTCCACGTCCACAGTTTGCCGGTGGAAAGGAATTGACGAACGGTGAATGCGTCCAAATATTTCAAAACGTATGCTGCCGGAATTTCGTCAAAGTAGCCGTATCCGAAGGAAGTGAACGGGCCTTTCCAAACCAACGTTGCGTCTTCGCACTTGTTCATCTTCAAAAATTCCGAAAACGGCATGGACAAATCTTTCAAATTGGGGTTTTCGCCTTCGATGCGAGCCAATTTCATTTCGGGAGAGGGGCACTGGCCTTCGTATCTGCCCTGTGCAACCCCACGGTGACCGTTAACGTCGTAGCCTTTGTATTTCTTGTTCAAAAGCTTGGTCAGCTTTTTCATTTTCAAAAACTTTTTCAACAAAGCTATTTTGGAAGATTTTTGCGGAGTTCCGTCCGTCATCATGAATCTTCTTCCCATCGGAGGACCGTCTAAGTGCGACGTGCCGCCGAATTCTTCGCATTCGTGCACCGCAAAGTAGGTGTCGCAACCCATAACGGCGCCCATTTCTATGGTTCTGTCTTCCCAAGTGCCGTCGGGGTTTTTAACTTTCATCAAAGGCGAAAATGCTTTGCCGCCAACGCGGTTACTTTTTTCGTAGATGACGTAGTTTTCGTATCCGGCTTTTTCCAGATACATTGCTGCACTTGTGCCGGCCGGACCGCCGCCAATGATACAAATTCTTACGTTTTTATCCATATAAGCATACCTCCACTATTGCTTTATAATAGCATAGTTCAAATATTTGCAAAAGTAAATACTCTTTTTGAAAAAGGTTATACATTTTTTTTATGCAATAATCGATGTTTTTTATGCTTTTGCTGTGGTTTACATTCGAAAAGTTGACCAAACC
>CAZADD010000004.1:12801-39269 GCA_964483825.1 uncultured Oscillospiraceae bacterium | reverse complement strand
TCGATTGTGGCCGTTTCCACCTATTGCAGAGAAAATTGCGAAGATGACTTTATGCCGGGCTATAACGAAATGCTGAAACGAATAAAGCCAAGCATGGTGTTGTGTTACGACGAACCGTTTCCTCAAATGGGCGGTAATATCAAAGAGTTTTTGCCGACAACCTACGAGTGGACAAAAGATTTGGATTGGAAAGATTTGGCACACTTCAAGTGGGAAAAACGCAACAGAAACGTTTCGGGGCTAAATCCCAAAGATTTCAAATTTTTCCGGTACGACGATCCTTACGTAAAGGATCAAGTGGTTAAGTGTTCAATTTGCGGTGCCGCAGCTTTACAGGATCAGTACGGAAACGGAGAGTGCCCCAAATGCGGTTGGAAATTCAGCAAGGACGAAGAAAAGTTTGAACAAGATTTGGGAATCAGCTATCCCATGCTTGTTACGCCCACAACGGCGCGGAAACAGTACAAAAACGGGCAACCGTTCAAGGCTACGTTCAACGTGTTAACGGTTTGTATTTTTATAGCGAAATGTTGTTCACTCACAACAACGTAATGTACGAAGTATGTTTGACGGCGAAGCATACGATATTGTTCGGCTCGGAACATATGCGTCAAGAATACGCTTCGCGGCACGATTTTGAAACAAAAGCAAATATCGACGGACGGTTACTAAAAGATATTTGGCAAGAAGTGACGTTTGCCGGGTTCATGTATTGCGGATAAGTTTCTCTTGTAAAACATATTCGAAAAAATGCTCGCATCATATCGATGCGAGCGTTTTTTGTTGTCACTATTCGTCGGCTGATAACGTGGCGCACATGGTGATGTTCAGCTGTAAATAATTTATTCTACGATTAACTATGAATTCAATGTAACCGTTTTTGTTGTGAAAATATTTTTTGCAAGTTTATTTGTGGGCGGAAGTGTCAACACTTTTGTTGAAATGAGAAAATTGTTTTTGTTTGCTGTTTCAATAGTAATTTTTGGGGTAATGACTGTGTGCATGCCAATGAAATTAACGGCATATGCGCAGTTTTTCCCCAAGGACGCAACCGTCACAATTTGTTGCAAGCAAACCCAGTTGCCTTGCACAAACGTGGGTTGTGGCAATTTTGTGCGGTGTGACGTGTCGGAATTGCAAGTAACGCTAGAAAAGTGCAGTGGAGTGGACGGAATAAGTATCAAATTTTGCGGCGACGGGCAAACTTTTGAAAATTTACAACACCGACTGCGTTTGCAGCACAAACAAAGCGTTGTTCTTGACGGTTTGACGGTGGTGTGTGGTTTCAGCAATAAATTTTGCGGCGGTGTAAGCGTGGATGGCCAAAAAGTCAACGTTCAAATTGCTTTCGACGGGGAAACGATAACGATTGGTTCGCCGTTAATACTGGACGGTTATTGATTCCGTCGCCAAAAATTTTGGTTCGAATGTATATTTTTAGTTCGTTTGGGAACAATTTCTACAAACAAAACGGAGGCTAACAATGAATTCTACAAAACAAACAAGCAAGTTTACACGATTTTTGAAAAACAATGCCGCATTGCTGCTGATAATATTTTGTCTGGTGGCAATATGCACGGTAGTGTTGGTGGTAACTTTGACAAACAACAGCCCGGAATTGCCGGACGATAACCCTGTTGTTAAACCCACGCCGGGTGAAGATGACGATCCTGTTGTCAAACCCACACCCGACGATCCCGTTCCTTCTACGGTAAAAGTGTATTTCCAATCGCCGGTAAACTACGTTTCGGTGACGATGCAATATTCCGAAGCGGTAGATGTTTTCAACAAAACGCTTAACTATTGGGGCACGCACAAGGCGCTTGACCTTTCTGCCGCCGACGGCACGGATGTTGTATCCATGTACGACGGCACAGTGGTGGATGTGTACGAAAGCTACGGCATGGGTAACGTTGTGAAAATCGATCACGGCGAAAACGTTGTGGCAACCTACGCTTCACTGGGCGACGTTCAAGTGGTGAAAGGGCAAGAAGTTGCCCGTGGCGAAAAGATTGGCACCGTGTCCACAACGGCATCCTACGAATTTTCCGATGGCGCACACTTGCACTTGGAAGTGGCAAAAGACGGTGTCGCAGTGGACCCCACGCCATACGCCAGCGGAGAAGTTTACCGTGAGGTGGAACAATCCGCAAGTCAGGAATAATTGCACACGTATATCGAATTTTGCGACAAAACACTCGAAATTGGTACAAATTTCGGGTGTTTTTTATTGCATTTTTGTTCGGTACCGCAACCATTGTAAACAGACATTTTAGCGGAACTGTCACCATTGAAAGGTTTTGTCGCATTTTGCATTTTCTTTCAAACAAAACGCTTTGTTGTTTTTTTGCCGTTTTGTGCGTACTGTTTCGGCTTGGGCGCATTTGCCGACATTTTATTTTTGTCTGCAACAAACTTTGCCACTATTTTACCGTCGTTGCGGTGTAAACTGCCGTCATGACCGTCTACGTAGAGTACGCTTTTCTGGATAATTTCACAATGGATTTTTTACTGCTTTTCTTTGCGGCGGTTACGTTGAAAATTCGTTTCAGATGGTGGCGGCTTGTTTTGGGTGCCGCCGTGGGCACGGCAATTGCTTTGTCAACGGTGTTTTTGGAGGGTTTTTGGCTGTATGCGGCAAAGTTGGTGTGCCTTGGTGCAATGTGTTTGGTGTCTATTGGTTGGGGCAAAAAACTTTTTTGGCATATTTTGCTCACCTTGACATATACCTTTGTTATCGGCGGTGCCATTGTTGGCATTTTCAATTTGCTTAACGTCAGCTACGTTGCGGAAAACGGATTTTGCTACAACATGCCGGTGCCGCTGTTCGTGTACTTTTTTGCCGTAGCGTTTGTTTCGGCTGCGTGCTACCTGTTGCACGCATTTGTCGTGCAAACCAAGCAAATTGCGCCGTTTTTGCAAAAAGTAAGGTTGCATTTAGATAAAACCTACGATATGTGCGGTTTTTGCGACAGCGGCAACAGCGTTGTTCAAAACGGAACGCCTGTTTGTTTTCTTTCCAAACAAAACAAACACGTTGCCCAATATTTTGCCACAAAAATTTTGCACGGCGAAACGGTTTCCGTTGATGTGCAAACGCTAACGGGAAGAAAAACCGTCGTTGCCGTTTCAGCATCGTTGGAAGTGCACGGCGAAATGCACAGCGTTTTGTTGGCATTTTCGCCGGTGAAGGGCGAAACAAGGTACGATGTTATTTTGAATTCGGCATTTTGCACTGCCGTTACGGAAAAGTAAAAGGAGGTTAAAAAATGAAACCGCTGTTTTTGTTGAAAAAGTTGTTGGAAATGTTGTCGCTGTCGCAAAAGGCCGTGCATTATCTTTGCGGCACGGAGGTGTTGCCTCATCCGTTGGATGCCGAAACGGAAGCGGAGTTATTGGGCCGTGTTGCCAACGGCGATAGCGAAGCAAAGGATACTTTGGTGGAACACAATTTGCGTTTGGTGGTGTTTTTGGCAAAGAAATTCGAAAGCAACGGCTTGGATATGGAAGATCTTGTTTCCGTTGGCACAATCGGGCTTATAAAGGCCGTCAACAGTTTCAATCCGCAAAAGCAAATAAAGCTTGCCACCTATGCAAGCCGCTGCATCGAAAACGAAATTTTGATGTACTTGCGCAAACTTTCCAAACGCAAACAAGAAGTAAGTTTGGATGAACCGCTCAACGTGGACGGCGAAGGCAACGAACTGTTGCTTGCCGACGTTTTGGGCACCGATACCGATGCCGTGTACAATCACATGGAAACGGTTGTGGAGCGGCAACTTTTGGAAGAAGGACTTTCTCGCCTAACCAAGCGTGAACAGCAAATCATCGAAATGCGTTTCGGTTTGGACGGCAAGGACGAACGCACCCAAAAGGAAGTGGCGGATATGCTGGGAATTTCGCAATCATACATTTCCCGCTTGGAAAAGAAAATTATCGGGCGGCTGAAAAAGGAAATAAGCAAAATGGTGTAATGCGTGTGGTGCACAATCCCACTTTGTTGCCGCCCACTGTAAAACGGTTGCACTGTTGCAAAAAGTTGTGGTGTTGCCGATTATTGTTTTGTCAAATATAAATGTGTCACGTTTTGTATTGTGGCAAATCTAATCACGTCAACTTGTTGTAACGGCTTGGATATTTCTGCAAAATGAAGTACAGTCGATATCCGTTGCGTTAGTGTCCCATGGTGGTATTGTGCAGTTTTCGTGGCTGCGGCGGTGTTTATTTCAAACAGTGACGTTGTATCTAGTGGAGCAGACTATAAAGTTGCCTGCCAGGGCCGCCACACGGTAGATTGTCTTATAAAATCAAAAAAGACACGGGCCTCTACCGTGTCTAAAATTATAAAACCGTACATCCCAAATGAAAACAAAAAATAGGTTTGTCGCGGTTGAAAAACCCATATAAATTACTTTGTTTTCGATTTAGGGTGGGTTTATCAACTTTTTTTAACAAACCCATTGTAAATCTTCACAACGCTAACAAAAACAACGTGCAATTTTTTTGAAAAACGGTGTCGAAACGGCTTGTTGTCGTTGCAAACACTTGCTTTTTCGCAAAAAATGGGTTATAATGCTTGCACTGTGCTAGGCGGGGAGCTAGCGGTGCCCTGTCACCTACAATCCGCTACAGTGGGGCCGAATGTTGCAGGCGGCTTTCTGCGTTGGAAGCAGGAACTTGCAAGGAGTGTTGATCCCAAGGTCTTGTGCAACGTGACTCCGTGAACCGTGTCAGGGTGGGAACACAGCAGCACTAAGCGGCATGAGCGTGTGCCACAAGGTTGCTTTGGAGTAGCCACCTACAAGGATACCGTTCCGGCGTAGTCTGTCAACTGCAACGCACAGTATTTGAAAACATAATGGGTGTTTGGCAATTTGTCAAGCACCTTTTTTGTTGCTTGTTTTTGCGTGGGGGCGAAACGTATTTGTTCGAATGTTTGCTCTAAAATACGAAAAAAATTGCCTACGTTGTCGAAAAAATGCGACATAATCAACCTTTTGCCGTTTTTTTGATGACGAATTTCGCACGGTTTGTGGTAAATTTTTAACAGCTTTTGCGTTGCTGCAAAACAAAAAATATACAGGTGAATATTTTTGCCGTTAAACGGGAATTGCGTTTTCAAATGTTTGGTGCAGTTGTTGTTTTTCGTTACGTGAAAAAGTTTTATTGCAAAATTACATCGTTAAATGCAGGAATTTTTCAAAAAATCCAATGCGGTGCAAACGGTGCAAGAACTTGCATTGCTTCGTCGATTAACTGTTGACTTGCACGGCAAATTGCTTTATAATTTTACTAACGGAGATAACTTATGATCAAGGAAAAAATCGAAAGAATCAATCAACTTGCAAGAAAAGCCAAGGCGGAAGGATTGACCGACGAAGAAAAAATCGAACAAGCAAAATTGCGCGGAGAATATCTTGCCGAATGGCGCGAAGGCTTGTTGCAAACGTTGGATAACACCTATGTTGTGGACGAAAGCGGAGTAAAACGCAAAATTCAAAAGAAACCCGACTACACCGAAAAAAGATGAGTATGCAAATTTGTAAAAGATGCCGCAAGCTGAATGTATCGGCCGTTTGCGAGTACTGCGAAAGCGGAACGCGTCCCGTCGAAAACGGCGATGCTGTGTTTTTTGTCGAGTTGTCGGAATTGTCGGAACGGATGCTGGCGGAAGTTTTTTGTCAAAACGGAGTGGAATACTTTTTGCAACCGATTTTTGGCGGTTACAGCAAAACAAACGAGCCCAATTACTACCGAATTTTCGTGCTCTACAAACAGTACGATAAAGCGTGCGAATGCTACAACGCGTTGTGGGGAAAATCGGACCCGACAACTTTCGAAAGCGTGTTGGGCGCCGTGGTGGAAGTGACTGTGGACAGGCCTCTTGGTAGCGTTCACCCCGAACACGAAGATATTGTGTATCCCGTAAACTATGGTTTTGTCAACGGAGTTTTCGGCGGTGACGGCGAGGCTCAAGACGCCTACGTGTTGGGCGTCGACCATGCCGTGGAAAGTTTCAAGGGCGAAGTTGTTGCAGTTATAGTCAGAGCAAACGACGTGGAAAACAAATGGGTTGTGGCACCTGCGGGAAACAACTATTCAAAAGAAGATATTGCCTCTGCCGTGCACTTTCAGGAACAATATTTTCAAAGCACTATAATCGTGAAAAAGTAAATTGCAAAACAAAAATTTGCTATTCAAACAAAATTGCTTGCAAATATGCAAGATATTTGTTAAAATTACACTGTAAATACGTTCGAACAAGGACAAGACTGCAAAATCCGTCTGCACAGAGAGCGTGCCGCCTCGGTGAAAGGCACGAGAGACGTTTTGTAAGCTATCACCTTGTAAGTAGACTTGCCGAAATAGCAGTAGGCAGGTACGGCATGCAATCCGTTATCACGTTGCGCGGTATAACTTGTTCAAGTGCACGTATGTGCAAATGAGCAAACGTACTTGTTTGAAATGGTAAACTCTTTTTGCAGAGCGTTTTTTTCAAACGCCTGCATTTTTTTATATCGGAAAAAGCAAAAATGCAAAACCGAAAGGGAGGTTTTATGTCTAAGTACAAAAAAGTGGACAGTTCTTTGAACTTTGTGGATAGAGAACTGGAAGTGCTGAAATTTTGGAAAGAAAACAAAGTTTTCGAGCAAACGGCTGCCCAAGGTAGCGGTTGTTTCACGTTTTACGACGGTCCGCCGACAGCTAACGGAAAACCGCACATCGGCCATGTGCTCACTCGCTCCATCAAGGATTTAATTCCCCGTTATCAAGTGATGAAGGGCAAAAAAGTGTTGCGCAAAGC
Organism: uncultured Oscillospiraceae bacterium; assembly: GCA_964483825.1. Taxonomy (GTDB): domain Bacteria; phylum Bacillota; class Clostridia; order Christensenellales; family CAG-314; genus Fimimonas. Next base: position 32,464 of record CAZADD010000004.1, on the reverse strand, counting down.
CGGTTGGGATACTCACGGTTTGCCGGTAGAACTGGAAGTGGAAAAACTTTTGGGAATCGACGGCAAAAAGCAAATCGAGGCCTACGGAATTGAGCCGTTTGTGCAAAAGTGCAAGGAGTCCGTTTGGAAGTACAAAAAGGAATGGGAAGATTTGTCCGACCGTGTTGCTTATTGGGCGGATATGGAACACCCCTACGTCACCTACGACAACAACTACATCGAATCGGAGTGGTGGGCACTCAAAACCATTCACGAAAAGGGATTGTTGTACAAAGGTTTCAAAATCGTTCCCTATTGCCCCCGTTGCGGAACGGCATTGTCTTCTCACGAAGTGGCGCAAGGCTACAAGGACGTGAAAGAAAAATCCGCCGTTGCAAAATTCCAACTTGTGGATAGCGAAAACACCTACTTTTTGGCTTGGACCACAACTCCTTGGACGTTACCCAGTAACGTTGCGCTGTGCATGAACGCCGAATTCGACTACGTCACGGTGGAACAGGACGGCATTCGCTACATTTTGGCAAAAGATTTGGTTGCAAACCACTTTGAAGAGGGCGCTTACACCGTCGTCGCCACCAACAAGGGTAGTGATTTCGAAGGCGTGCACTACAAACCGCTGTACGGCTATGCGCAAGTAAACCAAGATTGCTACTACGTCACCAACGACGGCTACGTAACGTTGACGGACGGCACGGGTATCGTTCACATTGCCCCTGCTTTCGGCGAAGACGATGCAAACGTGGGCAGAAAGTATAATTTGCCCCTTGTTCAATTGGTTGGCGAAGACGGCAAGTTTGTGGAAAATTGCGGCGAACTTACCGACGTATTTTGCAAGGATGCCGACAAACTTATTTTGAAAGATTTGAAAACGCGCGGTTTGCTGTTCAAGGAACTCATGTACGAACACAGCTATCCGCACTGTTGGCGCTGCGACACACCCCTTATCTACTACGCACGCAAGTCGTGGTTTGTAAAGATGACCGACCCTGCCGTGAAAAAACAACTGTTGGAGGCAAACGCTTCCGTCAACTGGATTCCTCCCACAATCGGCAGTGGGCGTATGGGCAATTTCTTGGAAAACGTCATCGATTGGGGTATTTCCCGTGATAGATATTGGGGAACTCCGTTGCCCGTGTGGGTGTGCAACAAATGCGGTAAAGTGCACGTTATCGGCAGTCGCAAGGAACTTTCCGAAAAGTGCGGTTGCAGCGAAAACATAGAATTGCACCGTCCGTTTATCGACGGTTGCACTTGGAAGTGCGAATGCGGCGGCGAGTACGTTCGCACACCGGAAGTTATCGACTGTTGGTTCGATAGCGGCAGTATGCCCTATGCACAATTCCACTATCCGTTCGAAAATCAAGAACTGTTCCATCAATATTTCCCTGCCGATTTCATTTCCGAAGCGGTGGACCAAACCAGAGGTTGGTTCTACGTGCTGTTGGCAGTAAACTCGTTGTTGTTTGGCAAGGCTCCCTTCAAAAACTGTATCGTTTTAGGCTTGGTGGGCGACGAACACGGCGTGAAAATGTCCAAACACAAAGGAAACGTGGTGGACCCGTGGGATAGCTTCAACAAACAAGGCGCAGACGCAGTGCGTTGGTACTTCTACACGGCGTCCTCTCCGTGGTTGCCCAGCCGCTACTATTCCGATGCGGTATCGGAAACGCAACGCCGTTTCTTGGGTACGTTGTGGAACACCTATGCGTTCTACGTGCTGTATGCGGATATCGATAATTTCGATCCGTCCAAACACCAACTTGAAAATTGCAAGTTGACGTTGATGGATAAGTGGATCCTTTCCGAAGTGAACCAACTTGTAAAAACGGTCGATGCAGGACTTTCCAACTACGAAATCACCGAAACGGCCCGTTCAATTGAAAAGTTCACCGATATGCTTTCCAACTGGTACGTGCGTCGTTGCCGTGAACGCTACTGGGGTAGCGATTGGACTGCGGATAAAGAAGCTGCTTACGTAACGCTGTACACCGTTTTGGATACGTTGGTTAAGGTTGCGGCGCCTTTTGTGCCGTTCATCACCGAAAGTATCTATCAAAACATCACGGCAAACTTCTTCGAAGACGCTCCACAATCCGTGCACTTGTGCAAGTTCCCCGAAGCGGACGAAAACCGCATCAACAAGCATTTGAATGCGGCAATGGAAAAGGTTTTAGACGTGGTTGTATTGGGACGTAGTGCTCGCAACGCCGCAAACGTCAAAAACCGTCAACCGCTTTCCAAAATGTACGTGGCAACAAACGGCGAGTTCGACGAAGAAATGAAAGATATCGTCAAAAACGAACTTAACGTGAAAGAAGTTGTGTTGGTGGATAGCGCCGACGGCTTTGCCGACTACGAAATCAAACCGCAACTCAAAACGCTTGGCCCCAAGTACGGCAAGTTGTTGGGAAAAATTCGCGAACATTTTGCAAATTTGGGTGCAAAAGCCAAGGAAGTCGTTCAAAACGTCAAAAACGGCGGAAAACACGTGTTCGATATCGACGGCAACAAAGTGGAAGTGGAAGAAGGCGATTTGCTTGTTTCAAGCAAAAACAAGGAAGGCTATTCCGTGGTGTCCGATCACGGCGATACGGTTGCTTTGGATGTGACGTTGGACGACAAACTTATCGAAGAAGGTCTTGTGCGTGAAATCGTTTCCAAAATTCAAACCATGCGCAAGGAATGCGATTTTGTGGTGACCGATCATATCATCGTGGGCTACAAGGCGGAAAAACTTGCCGAAGTGTTCCGCAACAATGCTGCAACAATTGCCGAAGGCACTTTGGCGGATAGTGTTGTGGAAGCAACGGACGGTGCGTTCGAAAAGCAATGGGAAGTTAACGGCGAAACCTTCACGCTGTATCTCACCAAGGCGTAAATTTCACAAAAAGAAAGGGACTGTAACAAGTTTTGCAGTCCCTTTTGTTGTGTATTTTTAACGGTTTTGTTGCAAGAAGTTTTGCCGTGCAGTCACACGTTTTGTTGCCGTTGTGTATTCGCACGGAAATTCGTGAAAGGAAGTAGCGATGGTTTTTCTAGTGGCGAACGGCAAAACGTGAGGCAGTATTTTTTGTGTTTTGTCACAAAAAACTAGGCACGTATTGCAAAAAAAGTGAAAAAATAATGTTTTTTGAACAAGTAATTGCAACAAACGGCACGAAAACGGATGGTAAATCAAAAGCCTTCCGTAACTATTTCCGCATTGTCGGTTACCGCCAAATAGTATTTTTCGCCGTCAAAAACAAACGTTTTTTCGGTGAAAGCAATGCCGTCGGTTTCCACAGTGCGCACGGTGGTCGGTTGATCTTTCAAACTTTTCCATAGCGCCTCTTTTTTGCACCAAAGGGCAAAAAATGCGTCTTCGCAGTTTTGTTCTTCCGCAATGGAGTTTTGTTCACGTTCGGTGAAAAATTTCAAGGCAATGGCGGAACGGTTTACTTCCGTTTTGCGTTGAATATCCACCCCTATTTCACGGTTTGCCACGGCCACGGCAATCAGCTTGCCGCTGTGCGAAACGGAAACGTACAATTCGTTGTCGCAAACGGGTTTTCCGCATGGCAGTTTTTTGATTGTTTGCGTTTGTCCGTGTGCGGCTAAAATCTCTTCAATTTTGTTTTCCGCCTGTTGACTTTTGGTGAAAGTTGCGTTGGACGATTGGTCCAACGGAAAAACAACGACCAGTCCGTTCAAATCGGCAGTGCAATGGGTTTTGTTCATAACGGTATTTTACAATGTTACGTCCCAAAAGTCAACGGGGTGAAAAGCAATCAAACAGTTGAAGAAAACTTAAAAATGTTGTACAATATATAACATAAGAAGCGTGCGCTTTGCAAAACAACCGTTTCGTAGCAAAAATCGGTGTTTTGTGCGTTTTTCTTGAAAGGCGGTAGCGTTTCGTGCCGTTTGGGAAAGAAAACTTCTTGCATCACTTAATTCACAAAAAAAAATACACGCATTTTGCAAGTGGAAGGCTATGTTAAACAACGAATGGAAAGATTATCAAATTTATGCAACCGGTGACGGCGAAAAGTTGGAGCGTTGGAAGGACGTAGTGCTTTTGCGCCCCGATCCGCAAGCAATTTGGCATGCCGCAAAACCGCTTGCAACCGTCAAAAAGCCGGATGCTCGCTATCTTCGTTCGTCAACGGGCGGCGGTCATTGGGAATTCAACAAAAAATTGCCGGAAAGTTGGACGGTGTCTTGGCGTAATTTGACCTTTGTTGTGCGCCCGATGAACTTCAAGCACACGGGGCTTTTCCCCGAACAAGCCGTCAACTGGGCAATGATGATAGATTTGATTCAAAACGCCAACCGTCCAATAAGCGTACTCAACTTGTTTGCCTACACAGGCGGTGCCACGGCGGCGTGCCTTTCGGCAGGTGCAAGCGTGTGTCACGTGGATGCCGCAAAAAACATGGTGGAAGTGGCAAAACACAACGTTGCTCTTTCGGGACTATCCGACCGTCCGGTGCGTTACATCGTGGACGATTGTCGCAAGTTTGTCAAACGGGAAATCAACCGCGGCCACAAGTACGATGCGATCATCATGGATCCGCCAAGTTTCGGAAGGGGCGCCAACGGCGAAGAGTGGAAGTTGGAACGGGACATTCACGATTTTTTGTCGCTGTGCATGCAAGTTTTGTCGGATAATCCGCTGTTTGTGTTGCTAAATTCCTACACAACGGGGTTGCAACCGACGGTGCTTTCCAATTTGCTTAGACGCACGGTGCCTTCGGGTGGCGAAGTTTCCGCCTACGAAGTGTGTCTCCCCACGGATGAAAACACGGTTTTGCCTTGCGGCGCAAGCGGACTTTACGTAGCAAAAGGAGTTATCAAATGAGAAATTTCACAATGGACGACGTGAACATTTTGCACGAAGACAACAGTGTTTTGGTTGTCGTTAAACCTCAAAACATTCCCAGTCAGGCCGATTCCAGCGGCGACGTCGATTTGTTAACGCTACTCAAACAGTACATCAAGGAAAAGTACAACAAACCGGGCAACGTCTACTTGGGGTTGGTTCACCGTTTGGATAGACCTACCGGCGGCGTGATGGTGTTTGCAAAAAACAGCAAGGCTGCGGAACGCCTTTCCAAGCAAATTGTGGATGGCGATATGTCCAAATTCTATTTTGCCACGGTGGTGGGCAGCCCAAAGGAAAAATCCGCAACGCTGGTTCACTATCTCAAAAAGAACGCACTCACCAACAACGTGTACGTTGCAACTTTCGGTGACCACGATGCAAAACGTGCGGAACTGTCCTACAACGTGTTGGAAAGCAACGGTGCGGTGTCGTTGTGCAAAGTGCAATTGGGCACGGGCCGCAGCCATCAAATAAGGGTTCAAATGGCGGCAATCGGCACTCCCGTTTTCGGCGACGTGCGCTATGGCGGCGACAGTTTGAAAAAGGGTAGCAACCTTGCTTTGTGGGCATACCGTTTGGAATTCAATCACCCCGTAACAAGGGAAAGAATGGTGTTTGTGGCCTATCCGCCGGAAATTGCACCGTGGACGGCTTTTGACATGAAAAAGCACGTGGAAGTTTTCTCCGACGACAGCGAAGACGACGGAATTTCACTGTTTGCCAATCCGCAAACTTCCGACGATTTGGACTAGTTCGTTTAACGACACAACAATAAACGAGGCCTACGATTTTTCTCGCAGGCCTCGTTTATTGGCTTTTGTTCAAATATTTGTGTTGAAGTTGGCGGTTTCACTTGTTTGCTAACTAAAACTGTACCGCGAGGCACCTCGCAGAATAGCTAAATTTAACCATTTTAACCTATTGGGCATTGGTGTTAAAATTCTTGCACCCAACATTTGATGCACAGCTAGTTTTGTTTTCGCACAACACGGTTTGCAACAACTTTGTTTTGCTGTGCTGTGTGGTGTTTTGCGAAGCAGTTTGCGTGCAAGCATAATATTTCAGTGGGGAATAGTACAATCACTTTATTTTATCGTTTATTGTAAAAATCTAGCCTAAAACACAAAAAGACCTGCGACTTTTTCGTAGGCCTTTTGAGTTTTTTGGGGTTTGTTCAGTCTAAGTAAATTTCACGCAGTTTGCAAACCGTTTGTTGCGTCACACCGCAATCAGTTAAAAAGTTATCAACAGTTTGGTATTTTTCGGCAATTTGCTTGTAGAAGTTTTGCAAATACGATTGGTTAACGCACAGCATTTTTTCCACATTCGCCAAACTCTCTTCCGAAACGTGATTTTGAATTTTTTTCAAAATTTGCACTCGGTTTTGTACCGTCAAATCGTTAGTTAACAAGTAGTCTTCAAAAATTTGTTCCGTCGATGCGCCCAAGCAGTGCAAAAGCAAAGCGGTGCATGTGCCAACCCTATCCTTGCCCATGGTGCAGTGCCAAAGTGTTGCTCCTTGCACGGGATTGGCCAGTTTGTTCAAAAAATCTCCGTACCCTTTGCGACAGTGTTCGTCGTTCACAAAGTTTCGGTACAAAATTTCCATGTGTTCGGAATGCGTTTCGTTGCGCTGTTGCATGCGCAAAAATCCCGCTTTCAGCTTTTGGGCAATTTCTTCGCCGGAAGAACGCTCGTAAGTGATGCCGAAAGTCGTTGCTCGAATTATGGAAACGTCTTCGAAAGAAACGTTTTCAAATGGGTAGTCGGGCGAAAGTTGTTTTTCCGTGTCGGTGCGAAGGTCTATCACCCTTGCAAGTGGAATGTTTTTCAAAATTTCAACGTCTTTGTCCGTCAAACGGCTCAATTCTCCGCTTCGAATAAGCTTGTTGAACTTTACCGTGCCCAAATTTGTTTTAATACCGCCCAAATCTCTTGCGTTGGGTGCGCCTTGCAGGTTAAGACTGTGCATTTTCGCCCTCTACTGCCGCAAGTTGTTTGTTGATGGCGTCCACTATCATGGAAATTGCAATAAGGTTGTGTCCGCCTTCGGGGATGATAAGGTCGGCCTTTCTTTTGGACGGTTCAACAAACTGTTCGTGCATTGGTTTAACGGTGTTGGTGTATTGATTTATCACCGATTCCATTGTGCGTCCACGGTCTCTCACGTCACGGCGCAAACGGCGAATAAAGCGGATGTCGGCATCGGTATCCACAAAAAGTTTCACGTCGCAAAGATCGCATATGCGCTTGTCGGTGAAAATCAAAATGCCTTCCACGATAATCAGTTTTGCGCTGTCCGTCTTTTCCCACACTTCACTGCGACAGTGGCGTGCAAAGTCGTAGGTGGGGTGCAAAATGGAACGGCCTTCTTTCAGTTCCGAAAGGTGTTCCACAAGCATGTCCGTATCCAACGCATCGGGATGGTCGTAGTTCAGTTTGCGACGTTCTTCGTAGGTCAAGTCGTCGTGCGGCTTGTAGTAGAAGTCGTGCGAAAGTATCACGGCATCTTTTTTGAAGGATTGGTAAATTTTTTTTGCAATGGTGGTTTTTCCGGAACCCGTTCCGCCGGCAATGCCGATAATAATTCTTTTCATATTCAATATTTTATCACCTAACCAAGTAAAGTGTCAATCGCACGGACGGTCAAAAATCACAACTAAAAAACGAATTGTGAAAAGATTTGTTCTGTCGGTTAGTTTACCGTACAGAATTTTTAATTCGTGCGGTGATTGTGTTTTCCAATAGTCTTGCTTGCAGGGCTGTCGGGGAACTCCTCAGCAAAATTATGCATCTAACATAATTATTTTTAATATTTTTTTGCAATTAACTATTGACTTTTCGACAACTAAAAAAATATTCAAAGGGTTTGCGTCGGAACAATTTTTCAAAAATAGTAATCTACTTGCCCCAAAATGAATATTTTTTTGATACATTGTGAAAAAATATGGTCAAAACAGTTTACAACCGAATGGAATAATGGTAAATTGATTGCACTAAAAGACGATATTTGTTTTGTGCACAAAAATCCGTCAAAAAAGGTGAAGAAATGGCGAAGTATAAAAAATGCCCCAGATGTGAATTGAACTATATTCCTCAAGAAGAAGAAATGTGCGACGTGTGCAAGGCGGAGTTGGGCTTGGATACCAGCATTGTGCTTTTGGACGATATCATCGATGCCGACGAACCGTTGAAGCTTTGCCCCGTTTGCAAAACTGCCTACATCGGTATGGACGAGGAAATGTGCGAAAACTGTCTGTCGCACGAAAAGGAACCGGACGAACTGAGCGAGGATAATGACGACGATTGGCGTTCCTATTTGGACGACGATGATCCTGTCGATACGGACGACGACGATATCATTTCGTTGGATGAATTGGAAGCGGACGAAGACGACTTTGACGACGACTTCGACGACGAAGAAAACCCCGATATGGATTTGGACGACTATCCTGACGATTTCGACGATGATTTTGGTGACGACGATTTCGACGATGAAGAAGAGGAAGAGGACGACGAGGACTAGTACCGTTTCGTCAACGTCAACAATTAACGTAAAACTTAACGAACCGTTTTGCAACTTGTTTGCAAAGCGGTTTTTTGTTGCCGATTGCGAAAGGGGGAATGTAACAATTTGGTGCAAACTCTTCAGTTGTGCAACTTGGGGCGTCGCATTTTAATTTATCCGCAAAAGTTTGTTGCCGATTGCGTCGAATTTTCCGTTTGTTATCAATCGTTGTAAAAACACGGTTGGAAGCCGTGACTGTTCGCTTTGCAAGAAACCGTGCTAATGTGTCGCCTTGCTGTCAAATTTGGAATGTTTTGAGTTTTGTTTTGGCGGCAAAATGGCAACACTAGAAGGGAACGAGGTGAAAATGAAAAGAAAATCGGATATCGACGAGGCCAAGCGCAGCGTGCAAACGCTGTTTGGAAAATTTGTCAACGTAAAGCTAAACCGCGGTCGCAACAAGGTGAAAAATTTCCACGGCGTTGTGAAAGAAATTCACGACAACGTGTTCGTGGTGGAGCTGCAAGACGCACTTTTCGACAGATTGAGCTGTACCTATTGCGACGTGCTGTGCGGCGAGGTGGCGTTAAGCGAAGCCGCTTGCCCTTTTTCGACAAACAACGGATAACAATTGGGGCGAATCGTTGGTCTACACGCATGGGGACGGCAGTATAATAACACTGACAAAACAGTTAGCGGAGGTAGACAAACATGGCAAACGTTCAATTCAAGGATGCTACGTTTTTTGTAAGAAAGCAAATGGGAAAGACGCAAACGGTGCAAAACGTGCGAATTTCCGTCAAAAACGACATTGCGGAAGTACTTTCGGTCGGTGTGGACACGGTGGTAAATTCCTACGAGGCAACGGAAGGCGAAGTGACGTTTTTCGGCAAAACAGCCATCAAATTTTTGTACGACGACGGCACGGCAACGGTGGGTTCCAACTACACGTCGGATCTTGCCGAAAGTTTGCAAAACAGTTTGTTTAGCGTTGAAACAAAATGCAGTTTCGACGTTGCAACGGTGGACGTAAAGGTGGAAACGAACGCCAACACGGCGGTGATAACGGTGCTTTCGGAAGTGACGGTTTGGGCGTATTTGCCTAGAAACGTCACCTATTTTGCCGATAGTGACGACGCATTCGTGCGCAAACAAAACATAGAAGTGCTAACCGCTGCCGATGTGAAAAACCTGCCCTTTGCGGTGGAAGAAGAATTGGTTGCATCGCAAACAATATCCACCGTCTTGATGGCGGAAAGTTCCTTGTGCGTGTGCGACTACACGAACGCCGACGGTGTTTTGCGCATTTCCGGCAAAGCGGCCGTTCGTTTCACTTATTTATCCGAAGGCAACGTCGTCACCGACAATTTACCGTTTGAATTTTCAAGCGAATTCGATGCTTCGGAAATTCCTTCGGATGCACAACTGTTCGTCACACCCTTTGTCAAGGCCACCAAAGTGCGTTTGGATATTGCCGAAGACAGTGTCAACACCGAGTTTTCCGTGGAAATTTCCGCCTTGTTGCGTGTTGAACAAACGGTATCTTCCGTTTTGGAAACGGTAGCGGATGCCTATGGAACAAATTGTGACTTTCTTTTTCAACGGCAAAACGTTAAAACAACGTTGCCTTGCGGAAGTGCCGTTGCACGCAAAAATACCGAAGGTACGTTGCCTTGGGACGGAAAGGAAATCGTTGCCACCGTTAACACCGAAGCATTAGTTACAAAATGCACTTCGCTAGAAAAGGCCGCTCGTGTGGAAGGCGTTGTTAGCACTACCGTTTTGTTCAAATCGGAAAACGGTTTGGAAAGCACCCGTTTGGAATTGCCCTTTATTCAAACGGTGGAAGTGGATTTTCTTGCTCCGCAGTGTGAAAGTTTTGCAACCGTTTCGGTGGAAGAATTTTCTCTTACGGACGGCGAAAACTTGAAATATAATGCTGAACTGTGCGTGACAGTGGACGCTTTTCACGACGTCGATTACAATTTGATTGTTTCGGTAGAGGACGTTCTCTTCGACAAAAAGAAGTTGGCCGCCGTGGAAGTTTGTTTGGCACACAAGGGCGAAACGCTGTGGGAATTGGCCAAAGGGTTGCACATGTCTACCGAAGATTTGCTTGCCGTCAATCCGGAAGTATCCGATCCGTTGGAAAAAGACGCACGCATAGTGGTGTATAACAAAATTTAACTTTTGGGTACACGTAGGCACGTTTTTCCGACAATGGATGCTAATTGCACGGTGTGTGTTCCGCTGTTTGGATAAAATTTGTTTCGTAGTTACGGTTAAAAATTTCAAAATTTGCACAAAAAAACGGGCGCAACGTTTTGTTGCGTCCGTAATGTTTTTTTGTAATGTTATTTCAGCGGAACAATCTTTTCCAAACCGCCCATGTACTTGCGCAATACTTCGGGAACGGTAACGGAACCGTCTGCGTTTTGGTTTTGTTCCAAAATTGCAGGGAACACACGGCTGGTTGCCAATCCGCTGGCGTTCAACGTGTGTACGAAATCCAACTTCTTGTCGCTTTCTCTGCGATAGCGCATGTTGCCACGGCGTGCTTGGTAGTCTCTTGCGTTGGATGCGGAAGAAACTTCCTTGTAGATGTTCATGGAAGGAATGTAAATTTCAATGTCGTAGGTGCGGGCCATGCTGTCGGAACAATCGCCGGCGGCAAGTTTGCTCAACTGATAGTGCAATCCCAAGCCTTCAACAAGTCCGCAAGCCATGTCAACCATTTCTTGGAAAGCGGCGTCGCTGTTTTCGGGTGTGGTGTATTGGAACAGTTCAACTTTGTTGAATTGGTGTCCGCGAATCATTCCGCGTTCTTCCGAACGGTAGCTGCCGGCTTCTCTGCGGAAACAAGCGGAGTATCCAAAAAATTTCTTGGGCAAATCGCTTTCGCTCAAAATTTCGTCACGGTACAAGTTGACAAGTGCCGTTTCGGCAGTGGGCAACAGGAATTTTTTGCCTTCCGCATTGGCAAGTTGGTAAATGTCGTCTTCAAACTTGGGAAATTGTCCTGCCGTCAAGCCGCATTCGTAACCCAACATGTAGGGCGGCAACATGAATGTGTAACCTTTTGCAAGGTGGCTGTCGATAAAGTAGTTGAGCAGTGCCCATTCAAGGCGAGCGCCACGATCGGTGTAGATCCAACTTCCGTTGCCGGCAAGTTTTGCTCCGCGTTCGTAGTCGATAAGTCCTAAACTTTTTGCCAATTCCACGTGATCTTTCGGCGTGAAATCGAAGTGCGGTTTTTCCCCGAAAGTTTTGATGGGGCGGTTGTTTTCCTTTCCGCCGGCTTCAAGGTCTTCATCGGGAAGGTTGGGCAAACGAAGCAAAAAATCTTTAACGGTGTCGTTCACTTGGTTAAGTTCTGCGTCTTTTGCGGCAATTTCGTCGCCGAGTTTTTTCATTTCGGCAATGGTTGCGGAAACGTCTTGTCCTGCTTTTTTAAGTTTGGGAATTTCCGCCGAAACCTTGTTGCGTTGAGCTTTCATTGCTTCAACTTCCGCAATAATTTGTTTGCGTTTTTCGTCCCATTTCAAAAAGTCGGTGAAATCGATATCTTTGCCGCGTTTCAAATATCTTGCGCGCACGGCATCGGGATTTTGTCTGATAAGATTAACGTCAATCATGTTGTTCTACCTCTAATTGCTTGTTATATCAACGGATATTTTAACATATTGAAAAAAATAATGCAATAATCTGTGCCGACTTACGCAAATTTTTGAAAAATTTTGTTTGCAAGTCGTTGTCCCCGTGGCATTCAAGTTTGTTTTGAGTCTGTGTGTGGCGCAAGTGCTGCTCACACTGCAAGTCAAGGGCCAAAACGGTGCACAACTTGCAGCCTGGCGGACGGAACGGGCGTTTTGCGTCAATTTTGACGGTCGGGCAAGATAACCTGTCGTTCAAACTGGGTTTATCACTTGCCAACAAAAGTTTTTTGCATTATAATACAAGAAGCTTCCGCTTTGCTTGCAAAGAGCGGAAGCGCCGCCGTTTTACATACTGAAGTACAAAAACGTCAGTTTTTGTGGCAAAACGACAGTTTTGCAAATATTTTGCCGCAAGGCAAAATGTTAACTTCTCACAGTTTATAATACAAGAAGCTTCCGCTTTGCTTGCAAAGAGCGGAAGCAACGCCATTTTACATACCGGAAGCACAAAAACACTAGTTTTTGTATCAAAACGACGGTTTTGCAAATATTTTGCCGCAAGGCAAAATGTTAACTTCTCACAGTTTATAATACAAGAAGCTTCCGCTTTGCTTGCAAAGAGCGGAAGCAACGCCATTTTACATACCGGAAGCACAAAAACACTAGTTTTTGTATCAAAACGACGGTTTTGCAAATCTTTTACTGTAAGACAAAAGATTTACTTTATACTCGTTACAGGCACAAAAAGGAGAGGTTCAAAAATGCAACTTCGAGTTTACAACACTCTCACCAGAAAAAAAGAAGAATTCAAATCCATCAAGCCCAATTTCGTTTCCATGTATTCGTGCGGTCCCACGGTGTACAAGTACGCCCACATCGGCAACTTGCGTGCCTACGTTTTCATGGACGAATTGCGCCGTGTGCTGGAATACGACGGCTACCGTGTCAAGTCCATCATGAACGTGACGGACGTTGGACATTTGGTGTCCGACGGCGACGACGGCGAAGACAAAATGCAAAAGTCCGCCAACGAAACGGGCAAAACGCCGCTAGAAATTGCCAAGTTCTACACCGACCAATTCATGAAGGATATCGACGCTTTGCATATCAAACGTCCCACTGTTTGCCCCCGTGCAACGGATAACATCCCCGAAATGATCAACGTGGTGCAAGCGCTTTTGGAAAAAGGCTATGCCTACGAAACGGAAGACGGAATTTATTTTTCCGTGGAAAAATTCCCCGCATACGGCAAGTTGTCCGGCATCAATTTGGAAGATCAGCGCCACGGTGCGCGCGTGGAAGTAAATTCTTTCAAGCGCCACCCCATAGATTTTGCTTTGTGGAAAAAGGCGGCCCCGAACCATTTGCAACAGTGGCCCAGCCCATGGGGCATGGGGTTCCCCGGTTGGCACATCGAATGCACCGCTATGAGTGAAAAGTACCTTGGCGAAACTTTCGATATTCACACCGGCGGTGTGGACCACATCCCCATCCACCACGAAAACGAAATTGCACAGGCCGAATGCTGGCTTGGACACAAAGCCGTCAACTACTGGATGCACAGTGAATTTATGCTTATCGACGGCGGCAAAATGAGCAAATCTTTGGGCAACACCTACACGGTGAACGACCTTGTTGCAAAGGGATATTCGCCCAACGTGTTTCGTTATTTTTGCCTTAACGTGCAGTATCGCCAAAAAATTAACTTCACTTGGGAAGCTATGGATGCCGCCAAGGCAGCATACGGCAAACTGTGCTCGCAACTTGTGGCGCACAAAAACAGTTCCGCAAAAACCGATCCCAAAGTGTTGGACGACTTCCGCACCAAGTTCCAAGACGCTATCAACGACGACTTGAACGTGCCTCTTGCAATTGGCGTGTTGTGGACAATGTTAAAGCTGCCAAAATCCAACGACGTGTACCGTTTGGCACTGGATTTCGACAAAATTTTTGCATTGGACTTCGACAAAGTTAAGGAAGAAAAAACTGAAATAGTTGTGCCTGCCGACGTTTTGGCACTGGCCGAACAACGCAAGATTGCTCGCAGCGAAAAGAACTGGGCGGAAAGCGACCGTTTGCGTGACGAAATCGCCGCAAAAGGCTACGCCATCAAGGATACCCCCAACGGCTACGAAATTGCGTTGAAGTAGTTTTTTGGAATTTTTCCTTATCAAAGTTGATGTCATCGAGAGACTTTTCAAACTGCATATAATATATCGTGTAGTCGCTACGGAAGTTTTTCCGTGGCGATTATTTTTTGCACCTTCGTGCGTACGAAAAACCAAGTGATTGTGCGTTTTGCATGGTGGACTAGAGACTTTCTTGCTAAAATAATTTGTGCTACTTGCAATAAGGTTGGCGGCAAGTTTGCACCGCAGAGAACCCATTGAATTTCGAATTTTAAGTTGCATCGAAAAACAGTTTTTTGTTGGCGAGTTTTTTTGGGGGAGGCAAGTAAGTGAGACGCTTTTGGGTGTTAAGATCAACTGTGTGCGGCGGCGAGTTTTACGTTGACTCACAACGGATTGTCGATTTGCCGGATAATCTTGTGAAATTTTGTCTGGTCCCTAACGTTTAATATACTAACTTATTTTGTGCCTGCAAATATCAAAAAACGTCAATACGTATGCAAAAAAATGCGGCAAAAGCGATATTTTCGTAACACGGTTTGGGGCGTGAATTTTGCCAATTAAAGTTCCAAATGCTGTCGTGGATAAATCGACGTTTTGGGGATATGTGCTTGTGGGGAAGTTGCCAAATATAAAAGGTATCCCCCTCGGTTAACAACTTTTTGGGGCTGCCGCAAAAATTTTGGAAAGAATATTGTCGTTCAAGAACGTAAGTTTCGAATAAATCGCGCTTTGCAAAACATAAGATAGTGGCAGGAGCAATTTTATGTCCGAAAAAAACACTCAACACGGTTTTTCTTTTTGCAACGGCTTGTTCACGGTGAACGGCGTGGTGCAAGTGCTGGAAATTTCTGAAAAAGAAGCGCAATTCAAATTGGACGGAACGGTTATGACTGTGAAAGGCAGCGGCTTGAACGTTGTCAAACTGGACCGTGATTCCGGCACGGTGCAGCTGGAAACTTCCTTGTTGCAATCGGTAACTTACCGTGTCGCCGCAAGCTTAAAGGGGCTGTTCCGTTGACGTTAGGGGAAGGCGTTCGCCAACTGTACGTTTTTTTGTCTTTTGTGTGTTTGGGAACGTTGCTTGCTTCCGCAAATATTGCGCTTTCAAATGTGCGCGGAAAGTGGGTGTGGCTAACCGATGCGTTAATGGGCGTTTTTGGCTTTTTTTGTGTGTGGAAGTTGAATTTGGCAATAAACGACGGCGAAATTCGGCTGTTTGTATTGGTGGGGCTGTTTTGCGGTGCAACAATTGCTTGGCTCACTTGCAAATCTGCGCTTGACAGAATGTTTGCGGTGTTGTATAATGTGGCTACTTTCAAAAAGGTGGCTAAAAATGAGACTGTTCTACAAAAAAAGCACGTCCATTCTGATTGTGGCGGCAACTATAGTTCTGATCTTTTTGCTTTGCATGTTGCTGATAACGTTGACGCAACTCACCAGCCTGAAGCAAACGGCGGAAAAGATAAATGCACTGTACGAAACGGCCCAAAAGGAAGAAGCGGATAAACAGGAATTGCTTGCCTACTACCAAACGGACAAGTACGTCATCGATTGGGCAGTGAAAATGGGCTTGATTCCCGATGACGTCATCGTTTTCATTAACAGTTCTTCCAAGTAAATATTTCAATAATCACACGCTGTGAAATTCCCACGGCGTGTTTTTTTGTATGACAGCGATGAAGAGTAAAGAGTGACTATTTATCCGTGAGGTTTCACCAGCGGAGAAATCTGTAGCAATAACCAACTGTGAGAAGTCGGCAGCATCCATAGTTCCAAGAAAAAGAGGCTTAGTTTGTCTTGTGAATTATATCTAAATCGTCGCGGAGTGAAATAAGCGATAATGCGTTTTTTCAAATTATTCTCTCGTTTTGAAATTGGGGTATTTACAAAATTGTCTAAAGGTACTATAATTTTGATATAGGAGTGCACAAATGAGTACCAAACGAGATGTTTTTATTTCTTATCACACAAGTACGGCAAAACACATAGTCGAGGAGATTGGCCGAAAATTGGAGGCGCACGGCATAACATGTTGGTATGCTCCACGGGATTGCGAGGGCGCTTATGCCTCGGCAATAATGGAAGGCCTTAACAATGCTTTGATTTTTTTGATCATCGTCAACAAGGGCGCAATGGATTCTGAACACGTCAAAAACGAAATTGACGTTGCTTTTGCAAGGTATTCTAGCCGAGCCATGAAACTTATGGTTTTTCAAGTGGACGACTACCCGTTGGATAACGATTTTAGATATTATTTGGGACGCATACATCGCATTGCTGCCACCGTTCCGCCAATAACGGATAAAATTGACGAATTGGTGAACAGAATACTTTACGTAAAGCAAACGGCGCAAGATTGTGGAGCTATTGCAACGGACAGTGTAACAAGAATTGTTTCCGCGACTATCACTCCTGATTCGTCATTTGTTGGCCGTCAGCGTGAGATGGAAGAAATTTATTCGTTTTTGCGTCAAAACAAAAAAATATTTGTAAGCGGAATGGGTGGCATTGGTAAAAGTCAGCTACTCAGGCAGTTTGCTGTCAAATACAAAAATGAATTTAGAACGATATCTTGGGCAACCTACGACACTTCCTTGAAAGATTTGATCGTTTCGGATACTGCCGTTAAAATTTCTAATTTTGCAAATGTGGCCGGTGCCGAAGACAAGGAAAGTTATTTCAAAAGAAAATGCAATTTCTTGACCGAAAACTGCAATGAAGACGATTTGTTGATAGTGGATAACTACAATGCGGAATTTGACCAAGATTTGGAAATAGTCACGTCGTTACCGATGAGCATTATTTTTACTTCCCGACTAACTCATCGTCACAACAACTATGTTTTGAAACAGTTAGATAACGATGAGGATTTGTATCGCTTGTTTTTGACGGGATATCCAAGAGCGTTGACCGCTGAAAATGAAAAAATCGTAAGAGATATTATATCCAAGCTAAACGGCCACACCCTTTCCATCAAATTGATTTCCAATTTGATGAGAGAAAAACGTCTGCGTCCTGCCGACGTGTTGGAAATGTTGCAAAAAAGTGTGGTTGACGTGTTGGATAGTGCAACACCCGATCAAACCAGGGCGGAGCATGCTATATCCGATATGTTCAAACTGGCAGATTTGTCCGTAACGGAGAAAAACGTTATGTATAATTTGGCGTTTGTGCCCGTTTCAGGATTGGATGCTGCGGATTTCTTTGATTATTGTAAGCTGGAAAACTACGATGCGGTAGACGGATTGATTGATAAAAACTGGATTTTGCACGATTCCGCAACAGACTTTATCTCTTTGCATCCAATCGTTTGTGATTTGTGCTTGGAAAAAATTCCGTATAGCGACAACGTCGTGTGCAATTTTGTGTGTGCCATTGTGGAAATGTTGAACAAAAGCAAGTTTTGTAATTTCGAGAAGAAAAACTGGCTTTTGGCAGTGAAAGACAATTTGTTCAAAGTTGTTCCATGTTTGTCGCCACTGTATGGCAAATTGGTGATGGCAACGGTGCGGCTTTTGCACACACTATCCAAACATGACGAAATAATTGAGTTAATAACGCAGTATTTGCCTTTCGAAACGGACGCAAAGTTGAAGTTTTCCGCATATTCGCAGTTGGCCACAGCCCACCGTTGCAAAGAGGATCCGGAAGGGCTGAAAACAAGCATTATTGCGGCAACCGAGATGTTGGAACAGTGCGATTTTTCTGACGGTGAGCGAGCACTAGCTACTTCCGAATTGTCATCGTTGCGAGGTTGGTACTATTGGCTTCTTTCGGACTACGAAAATGCCGCAATACATTTCCGTCGCAAGCTGGATATTGATCTTGTGCACAACAAAGATCACATTCAAGAACTTGGATGGGGCTATTTTAACGTTGCACTGGCTGATGCCTACTTGAAGCGTTTCGACACGTGTTTCGATGGTTTTCAAAAAGCCATTGAATTGTTCGAAAGTATCCATTTGAATTTTGGCGTGGGGTGCACCTACAATTCTATGGCAAGTGCTTATCGTGATAGCGGTAACTTTGTTGAAATGGAAAAGTGTGCGTCAAAAAGTGCCGAATTGCTCAAAAGCTGTGTGGGCGAAATGCAAATTGACACGGCAAATGCCTATCGCTTGTTGTTTTTGGCAAACAGAGAATTGGGTAATATTAGTTTGGCCGAAGAGTATCGTGAAAAGTATCACAACGTTTTGAAGCAGCTGAATGCAACAAACGTTTTGCGTCGTTGGATGGCGGCGGAATAGAGCGTACAATTTGGGTGTTTGTCACAAAAAATTGCACACGTTACAAGTTTTTTTATTCAAGAAGTGCCGCAATGTTTTGATGTTGTGGCGCTTTTGTACGCGTGTTTTTGCGTAAAGGCTGAACTTGTGTTGAGCTTGCGGCAAAAGCCCATTACCGTGAGTTTTATCTCAACCAAAAGCGGTTGATTGTTTTTGCTAGGGGGTTGGGTAAGTTTTGTGTTCGTCCGTTTATTACGTTTCAACGGTAATTGCAAAATCAAAACGCAGGTACCTCAATTTGGAACGATAAATGTAGGGCACAAGACATATTGCTGATATGTTGCTACAGTCGTAATCAATTGAAAAACAAGGGGAGTTGTGCGTTGAATGGCATCAGCGGAAAGGGTATCACCTAAAATTTCTACCGAAAAATTGCGATATTTTTGTGTGAAAAACCGGTTGTTGCTATCAAAATCAAGGGTATTTGAGGGTATTTTGCTCCTTATCTAAAAAAAATTACACAAAATTGCAACAAATTTTTCAAAAGGTATTGACAGGGTAGGTATTGTTTGTCGTATAATTTTGTTACACTAATATGACAAAAAAGTTTGTTAAAGCAAATTTTGGAGGCACAATATGACAAAGTCATGCAGATTATGGCTGGTTTTGCTAATTGTTGTGATGCTACTTGCCATAGTTTTTGTATTGCTAGCATGTGATGCGGATTGCGAGCACGAGTATGCCGATTGGGAAGAGGTTGTTGCACCGTCCTGTTTGTCGGAAGGCGAGCGCAGCCGCACGTGTGTAAAGTGCGGAGCCACAGAAACGGAAACTGTCACCGCATTGAGCCATGTTATTGTTCGGCACGAGGCAAAAGAACCCTCTTGCACGGAAGTGGGTTGGCACGCCTACGAAACGTGTGAACGGTGCAGTTACAGCACGTATGCCGAAATTTCCGCTAACGGACACAAGCCTCAAAATGCCGTTTGCGAAAATGCAGTTGCCGCAACTTGTTCCAAAGTTGGCACTTTCGATGAGGTTGTGTATTGTTCCGTGTGTGATGCGGAACTGTCTCGCACACCGCAAACGACGGAAAAATCAAAGCATATTCCAAAAGATGCCGTAACGGAAAATTATGTTGCAGCCACTTGCACCGACAACGGCAGTTACGATAGCGTCATATATTGTTCGCAATGCAGCACGGAACTTTCCCGTGTTTTCAAAACAATTTCCGCTTCGGGGCACAAATACGGAACTTGGCAGCAAGAAGTTGCCTC
>CAZADD010000004.1:0-12701 GCA_964483825.1 uncultured Oscillospiraceae bacterium | reverse complement strand
AAACAATTTCCGCTTCGGGGCACAAATACGGAACTTGGCAGCAAGAAGTTGCCTCTACTTGCACCCAAAACGGCATCGTGGCGCACAAAGATTGTACCGTGTGTCACAAACATTTTGACGAAAACAACAACGAAATTGCCGATATTTCAATTTTAGCCCGTCACGTATTGGTACAACATGGTGCCAAATCGCCAACGTGCACGGAAGTGGGCTGGCACGCCTACGAAACGTGTGAACGGTGCAGTTACAGCACCTATGTTGAAGTTTCCGCCAACGGACACACGCCCAAAGATGCCGTTTGTGAAAACGTAGTTGCCGCTACTTGTTCTAAAGTTGGCACTTACGATGAAGTGGTATATTGTTCAGTGTGCGAAGCTGAACTGTCTCGCACATTGAAAACGACGGAAAAATTAAAACACGTTCCCAATGATGCCGTCACGGAAAACGCAGTTGCCGAAACTTGCACCGACAGCGGCAGTTACGAAAGAGTTGTGTACTGTTCGGAATGCGGCGTCGAACTAATCCGCATTTTTGAAACAGTAACGGCTTGTGGGCATAAGTATGGAACTTGGCAACAAGAAGTTGCCGCAACTTGCACTACGAATGGCACCAAGGCACACAAAGATTGCACCGTGTGCCACAAACATTTTGACGAAAACAACAACGAAATTGTGAATATTGCAATTTTGGCCTGTCACGTATTAGTTCAACATGGTGCCGAATCGCCAACGTGTACGGAAGTGGGTTGGCATGCCTACGAAACGTGTGCGCGGTGTGATTACACTACATATACCGAAATTTCCGCCCACGGGCACACAGCCAAAAACGCAGTTGTGGAAAATAGGGTTGCTGCCACTTGTACCAAAGCTGGCACTTACGATGAAGTTGTGTATTGTTCTGTGTGTGAATCGGAACTGTCTCGCACACCGCATACAACCGAATTGGCAAAGCATATTCCAAGTGCCGCTGTCACGGAAAATATCGTTGCCGCAACTTGCACTGATGACGGCAGTTACGATAGTGTTGTATATTGTTCCGAATGTGCTGCCGTAATTTCCCGTGACAGTGAAACAATTCCCGCTCTTGGTCACGAATACGGCCAGTGGCAACAAGAAATTGCGTTTTCCTGCACTACAAACGGTACCAAGGCGCACAAGGATTGCATTGTTTGCCACAAACATTTTGACGAAAACAACAAGGAGATTACGGATATTGTAATTTGGGCCCGTCACATTTTGGTTGAGCACGACGCTCAATCGCCCACTTGCACGGAAGTGGGGTGGAATGCTTACGAAAAGTGTGCCGTTTGCAACTATTCCACCTACAAGGAATTGCCCAAGGTTGATCATACTCCCAAAGAGGCGGTAAAGGAAAACGAAGTTGCCGCAACGTGTAAGGAAGAAGGGTTTTACTACAGCGTGGTGTACTGTTCGGAATGCAACTACGTGATATCCCAAACACGCATAACCGTAGAAAAACTCAAACACACGCCGTCGGCCCCTAAAACGGAAAACAAGGTGGATCCGTCTTGCGAACAAGATGGTAGCTACGATAGCGTTGTGTACTGTGCCGTTTGCGAATGTGAAATGGAAAGGCACACGCACTTGATAGCGGCTCTTGAGCACCAATTCGGATCTTGGATAGAGGAAACGTCTTCAAGTTGCATCCAAAACGGCACTAAAGGGCACAAAACCTGTATCAATTGCCACAAACATTTTGACGAAAACGGCAACGAGCTTGCGGATTTGACTGTTTTTGCCAACCATATTCTCGTTCAGCACGAGGCAAAAGAACCTTCTTGCACGGAAGTTGGATGGCTAGCTTACGAAACGTGCGAGCGGTGCGATTACACTACGTACGTGGAAATTTCCGCCAAAGGGCACACTCCCAAAGATGCCGTAAAGGAAAACGAGGTTGGTGCTACTTGCACCAAAGTTGGCTCCTACGATGAAGTTGTGTATTGTTTAGAATGCGGCGAAGAACTGGTTCGCACACCCAAAACAATGGAAAAGGCACAACATGTTTCCGGTGACGCAGTTATCGAAAATGTTGTTGCGGCTACTTGCACAAAAGAGGGCACCTACGATGAGGTTGTGTACTGTTCCGTGTGCGCAGCGGAAGTGTCTCGTACGCCAAAAGTAACGGAAAAAGCGGAGCACACGCCCAAGCCTGCCGTTTTCGAAAATACCGTTGACGCAACTTGCACCGACAGCGGCAGTCGCGAAAGCGTGGTGTACTGTTCCGAATGCGGCATTGAAATTTCCCGTGACAGTGAAATAATTGCCGCTCTTGGTCACGAATACGGCCAGTGGCAGCAAGAAGTTGCCGCTACTTGCACGGAAAACGGCACCAAGGCGCACAAAGATTGCACCGTGTGTCACAAACATTTTGATGAAAACAATAATGAAATGGAAAACATTGTAATTGCCGCACAACACAATTTTGAAAACGGCGTTTGCACGCAATGCGGCGAAAACGAGTTGGTGGAAGCAACGGGGTTGGAATATAGCCACGGCACTAACGGATACACCGTGGTGGGTTTGGGCACGGAAGCAAGAACGAGCTTTATTATCCCTTCAACGCATAACGGAGAATCGGTAATGGCAATAGCGTCGCAAGCATTTTGCAATTGCCAAAGTCTTGCCGTCGTGGTAATTCCTGCCGTTGTGGTGCAAGTGGATGCCTTTGCATTTTCCGGTTGCGGCAATATCACAATCTACTGTGAGGCCGAATCTCAACCTTCGGGTTGGATGTCGAATTGGGCCGATTCCGATTGCTTAGTGGTGTGGAACTGCAACGGAGAATCAACCCCGTCGGAAGAATCGGATGCGGGTTCGGAAGAATCTTTTTGGGCGGATGTTGTTGCGAACCCGACGGTTGGAACAGGGTACAAATTAGCAATGTGGCAAGCAACGGAGAAAAAGGTGTTGTATGCCATTGCAAAAACGGATAATGGACTGTTGACAACTGCCGTGCAATCGGAAGGCGCAACGGCAATGTTGGAAGAAGCAAACGACGGGTATTATTTGAAACTGGGCGCAACCTACGTCACGTTGAGCGGTGCATTAAGTGCAAGGGGAACGTTGACGGCAAACGTAATTTTAACGGATAACGCCGCAACGGTGTTTGTTTTGGGCGAGTTGGGACAGTTGCAAGCGACGGTTACTTTGGATGAACAAAGCGACGAATTTTTCTTGGGTACGTATTCGACGTATACAACGTTGTGCGCCTATCCCGTTTCGGCCATTTCCGATACTTCCGTTGTGGACGTTAGTCAATTCCCCGCCAGATTGGTAGAAAGTGCCGATGTGGGCGGCGAAACGGAAGATATTTCTTGCTCGTTCACGCCGATGGAAGGCAACGGCGAACCTTCGGGAACGTTGGCGGCAACGCTAGATTGCACAAACAAGCCCAACGTTGAGGTAACCAAACAAGGCACTTACACGGATATTAGCGGTAACGTTCAAAGCGGCAACGTGCAAAAAACGTTTGCGGAAAACGGTGTTACGGTGGTAAACGATGTTGGCGCAAGCACTAGCGCAGTGACGACCAGATACGATTCGTCTTGCATGCGCTGCTATGCAAATTCGTTGCTTACCGTGAAATGCGCAAATATGAAAAGCGTTGTGATACAAACAACAACGGCGCAATGTTTTCAGGGGACGGAAACGGTGAATATGGATGGCGTTCAAATGTATGTTGACGGAAACATGTTGGTGCTAACGTTTACCAACCCCACCGATAGCATAACTCTAAGCCTAGTTTCCCAAATTCGCATCACAACCGTAGCGGTATATGTGTGATGGTAGAGTAACGCAGGTGTAAGTGTTTTGCGAAATGCCTAATTGTTTGAAAAAGTTATCTCAAATCAATATTTGTGGCAGTACAAAAACGTGGAAAAAAAGTCATTCTTTCAAATTGTTTACAAACCAAATTGATAGTGTGGCTTGTTGCTCAATTTTACTTTCTGGCATTCATTATTGAACTGTTTTTGTTTTGCAAAAGGACCGATTGCAATTTGCGATCGGTCCTGTTTTTTTGTTATTTACATGTTGTATTTACTTATTGGTGAATTTTTTCACAATCAAGTCGGTTGTGTATTTGAAAATGGAAAACCCATCCCCGTCCTATTTCGTTTCCTTGCGTATTCTTCCGTAAACAAGCGAAAGTTCCGTTTGGTAAAATTTGCTTCCGCCTTGCAATGCGTAGGCTTTGTCGGCACACTTTTTTGCCAAAACGTAGTTGCCCACATCACAGTAGGCGGCGGCAAGGGAAGTTAGTAGCGGTGTGCTCAAGCACGAGGCAAAAATAGGCTTGTTTTCCATCCAAAAATCTATTGCTTTTTGCGGTTGACCTATTGCACGGTAGCAACTGGTTATCATGGGAAAAACGGTTGTGGCAAAATCTTCCGAATCGGGAAATTTTTGCAGTCCAAAATGGATAATTTCCAAGCAAAGATGGTAACATTCCGATGTTTTGACGTTTTTTGCGTGTTCTAGCAGCTGTTTTTCGTCGAAATTGGTGTAGTTCACGGTTTTGTAGTAGTCGCCAAAAATTTGCTGTGCAATTTGTTTTGGAACTTCAATAAAACCGGAATCGTATAATTTTCCGTTTTTCAAATAGTATTGTTGGTCTTCGAAAAGAACTTTTTCCACAGTTTTTCACCTCAAAATTGCCCGTGCACCTCAGCGCACAACGGTGTTGCCATGCACAGCACACTTAAATTATATCATGCAACTTTCGCCAAGTCAATGTGCAAAAAAACGCAACAGCTGTGTTTGAACGAACAATTCCCGTCCACCTTTACAAAAACTTTTATTTTGAAATTTTAGCAACAAAAGACTTCGAACAGTTTTGTTCGAAGTCTTTTGTGTTATGCCTTGTTTTCGCTATCCATCGTTTGTTGCGCCGTCACACGGATGTCCTTGTGCAAAAATCGTTTCAATATTTTTTCCAAAGCCATTGACACCACAAAAAAACATGATATAATGATATTTATCAAGCATTGATAAAATTAAAAAACAATCTTTTTCGTCAATGCGGAAGCGGAGGACAATATGAAAATCAAAGTAGGAATTGTGGCTACCAGTCAACTCAGTTTCCCCGGCCCCAAAGAGGAAACTTACCGCAAGATTATTCAGCAAATGGAAGTTAATGCGCAAAACATGGGGTTCGACCTTGTTTGCTATCCCGATCAAGTAATTGTTGCCGACGATGCCGTCAAGGCCGTTGCTTTTATGGAACAACAAGCGGTGGATTTCTTGATGATTTTGAACGTTTCTTATTCGGCAGGATTTCTTGTGCCCATTTTGTACAAAATTCGCAATGCGCACGTGGGAATTTGGTCCATTCCGGAAGTTAAAAGCGGCCCGGTCATGTTCAATTCGTTTTGTAGCAACAACATGTATCAAGGCATCAACGCCAAGTATCTTGCGGCAAACGGAATCAAATGCAAGTGGTTTTACGGTTTTGCAGATGACGAACAGTTCCGCCGTCGCCTTTTCATCACGGTGAAAGCACTTGGCGCAATCAAAAAAATGAAGCAATCGCGTGTTGCGCTTATAGGTGGAATTGCTCCGGGGTTCTACGATTTGTATTTCGACGAACGCAGTGTGCTGTCCAAGTTCGACGGAATGTTTATCAACCGCAATCACGAGTACGACGAAGTTTTGAAACTTGCAAAAGACGTTACGGATGCAGAAGTGCAACCCTACTTGGACGCAATGGAAAAGCAAGGCGTGCGCTGTTTGACGGATCACGCAAAGCAGTTGAAAGCATTCAGCGTCAAAATGTATTTGGGTTACAAAAAACTTGTTGAAGATAATCGCTACGACGCAATCGCAATCAGTTGTTGGCCCAGATTCCAAGACGATTTCAAATATTCCGTGTGCTCCACGATAGGCATGCTCAACGACGACAAAATAGTTGCGGCATGCGAAGGCGATTTGATGAGCGCCATCAGCATGCTTTTGTTGCAGGATATTTCCGAAGAAAGCACTGCACTTATGGATTTTGCCGCATTCGACAACACCGACGATTCCATTTTGTTGTGGCACTGTGGACCTGCGACGCAAAAGTTGTGTAAACAGGGCGGATACAACCTCAGCGATAATTTCAGCGGAATGAAGCACGAACCGGGCAAAATTTGCGGAACGGGCGTGGTGCGCGACATGGTGTTCGATCCCGTGGATGCAACGGTGTTCCGTTTTAGCGGAGATATGAGCGGCTACATCAACTTGAGCGGTCGTTTCATGGGCGACGTTAAGGATAGCAACTGCGGCAGCCGCGGTTGGATGAACCAACTTAAACTTAACGGAAAAGATATTTCGGCACAAGATTTCACCAACACGATACTTGCCGGCGGCTTTGAACATCACTATCCCGTGGCAATAGGCAGGTACGGCGATATTTTAGCGGAAGTGTGTGCGTGGTTGGATATTAAACCCGTCACAAAAATTCCGTATGCCGATTATTTGCAAACAAAGGAGGACGAAGAATAGTATGAAAAATGCAATTACAATCACGCAAATGATGCGTGCAACAAGAAAATTATATGACGACGGCCAACGTTTCACTCACATAGGTATCGGCCCCATGTCCAGAAACTTGTTGAAGGCAGTGTTGAGTTTGGCAAAGGAAAAGGATTTCCCCGTGATACTTATTGCCAGCCGCAACCAAGTGGATAGCGACGCTTTGGGCGGCGGTTACGTGTGTGATTTCGACCAAAAACGTTTTGTGGAAACAACCGACGCAATTGCCCGTGAAGTGGGTTTTGACGGACTGTGCTATTTTTGCAGAGATCACGGCGGACCGTGGCAACGTGACAAGGAACGTAGCGACGCTTTGCCCACCGATAAGGCAATGGAAATTGCAAAACAATCCTACTTTGACGATGCTGTCAGCGGTTTTCACCTGTTGCACATTGACCCCACAAAGGATCCGCATTGCAAGGGAATTGTTCCGTTAGACGTTGTTTTGAGCAGAACCATCGAACTTATTGAAAGTATCGAAAATGAACGCAAAGCACAAAACTTGCCCGAACTTGCCTACGAAGTGGGCACGGAAGAGACAATGGGAGGCTTGATAAGTGCGGAAAACTACGAAGGTTTCATCAAAAACTTGCTTGTGGAATTGGATAAACGCAACTTGCCGCATCCGCTGTTTATTGTGGGACAAACGGGAACGCTGACTCGTCTAACTTCCAACGTCGGTCACTACGATACGGCAACGGCAAAAAATCTTAGCGATATTGCAAAGAAGTACGGCATGGAACTGAAAGAACACAACGGCGACTACCTTGCCAACAAAATTTTGTTGGAACACCCGGCCATCGGTTTGGGTGCAATGAACGTTGCACCGGAATTCGGACTTGTGGAAACGGAAGCATATTTGGAATTGTGCGAAGTGGAAAACAAGTTTGTGGAAGAATCTTGCCGCAGCAATGCAAAAAGCGTTATTGCAAAACACGCCGTGTTGGGTCAACGTTGGCGCAAGTGGATGTTGGGCGACGACAGAACGGCAAGCGTTGAAGAAATTTCTCAAAAGGCGGAATTGGTTGAAACGATCACGCAAATGTGCGGACACTACACGTTGGAAAATCCCGAAGTTAAAGCAGCGCTTGCAAAGTTGTTCCAAAACGTTTCAGCTTTGGGATTGGATCCGGAATTTTACGTTATCAAGAAAATCAAAGACAGTATCGACAGATACGTGTACTGTTTCAACCTTTACGGCAGCACAACCAAGTTGATAAAGGCCGCCAATGAATAAACTGTGTGTTGATCTCGGCGGCACCAAAACAGCCGTCGCAGTGTACGATGATTTGGGCAACGAATTGTCGTATAAAGTTTTTGCAACGGAACCCCAAAAAGGCGTTGACAGTTGGCTAGACAGACTGTTTGCGGCAACGGACGAACAAGTATTCTCGTGCGGATGTATTGCTTCGCCGGGGCCGTTAGACGTACCTAACGGAACGATTGTCAACACGCCCACAATGGGATGGAAAAACATTCCGATAGTGCAACTGTTGCAACAAAAATTTTCTTGCAAGTTTTGGCTTTTGAACGACTGTGATGCCGGCGCATTGGGCATTTGGCGTGAAAATCGTGGCCACAACAATATCGCCTATCTAAGTGTCAGCACCGGTGTGGGCGGAGGTATGATTATTGACGGCAAGCTGTACACCGGAAACGGCAATGCTGCGGAATTTGGCCACGTGTGTGTGGGTAACGAAGGTCGCAAATGCGGTTGCGGACGGGCGGACTGTTTGGAACTGTACGCTTCCGGTAGCGGAATGGAAAAACTGTATTTGGAGCGCACCGGAACAAAATTGTCTTGTGCGGAACTTGCAAACCGTGCCGAAAGTGACGGCGTTGCAAAAAACTTGTTGAAAAATGCAGGGCAGTTGCTCAACACATTTTTGAAAAACTTGAACACCGTTATGGATTTTGACGCAATCTACGTTGGCGGTAGCGTTGCGAAATGTCAAATAGTTTTCGACGAACTGAAAAGGGACATCTCCAACGTGTTTGCCGCTTCTGCGGACGGAAAACAGGTTATTCGCGGCGCACTGGAATATCTTTGCGAACATCAATAGGTAGTTGTTGTGTAAAGGTAAGAAGGTGCGTTAATCCCTCGGCAATTTTGTTTGCTCTGTGTTGACTTTTTTCCTTTGCACGGATATAATGTTACAAAAAGAGATACCGTTTTGCCCAACAAACAGTTTGTGGCTGTCGTTTTTTTTGCGGACGGGTACCTCTTTTTCATTGAATAAGTTTGGTTCGTGCGAAAACAGCATCGTTGTTCAAAAACGCAATGACGGTTGGC
Source organism: uncultured Oscillospiraceae bacterium (assembly GCA_964483825.1). GTDB lineage: Bacteria > Bacillota > Clostridia > Christensenellales > CAG-314 > Fimimonas. The sequence continues at coordinate 3,878 of CAZADD010000004.1, read as the reverse complement.
GGACGGATCGAACAATAAACGATCACGGTGTTTGGCATGAATAAAATTAACGCAGAAATCAAAAAAAACAGCATAACCAAGGTGTTTGACTGTGTTTGTTCGCACAAAGAAGTAAGTCGCGGCGAAATACAACGATTCACGGGATTGTCGTGGGGCACCGTTTCCGCGGCTTGTGCGGAGTTGACCGAAAGGCAAATTCTTTGTTGTCACAAGGGAGATTCGCAAGGGCGTGGACGTGTTTCCGAAAGACTTTTTGTGAACAAAAACAGAAATTTGTGCTTAGGCATAGATATCAACGTGGGCGGTATAACTTTTGTGGTGTGCGACTTGGCCGGGAACGTTCTGGAAGATGCGTTTTGCGAGTTATCCGACTACAATGCGCCCGACGTGTTGGAATTGATTGTTTTGCGTGCAAAGGAATTTATTTGCAAGTACCCTTCCGTGTGGAGCGTCAGCATATCCATGCAAGGGCAAATCGACGCACAGCGTGGGCTTTCGTTGCGAGTGGAGCGGTTCAAAAATTGGAACAACGTGCCCATTGCATCGTTGTTGAAAACGCAACTTGGGCTGCCCGTGTACTTGTACCACGACCCCGACTGTTTGATGAGCTATCATCGCAACGTGGATAAGTTGATCGACGAAGAAAAAAACGTTGCCATCATTCGTTTGGACGACGGCGTAGGTATGTCGCTGTCGATTGACGGAAAAAACGTGGAAGGGGAAGGCACCGTTGCAGAAATCGGTCACGTGTGCATGGTTCCCGACGGCGAAACGTGCTCTTGTGGCAAAAAAGGGTGTTTGGAAGCATACGTTTCGTTGTGTGCGTTGGCAAGTGAGTATTCCGTTGGTAACGGCAATACAAGTGTGAAAGAATTTTTGCGTTTGTTGCACGAAGGCGACGGTAACGCTCAAAAACTTTTGTGCGAACGTATGCGATATTTGGGCATTGCGTTGGCCAATTTATCCAATCTTATAAATTTGCAAAAAATCATCATAAGCGGCACGTTGGGTAACAGTTCGGCTTTGTTCGTGGACGTGGTGGAAGATACTTTTCGTCAAAACACGACCAATCCGTGCACGTTTGCCTGTGCGGAATTTTCTGCAATGCAACCGGCAACGGGTGCTTGCTTGAAAACGGTGTTGCGTTTCAAAGATAAAATTTTGTTCGATTAACGCAAACCGTTTTTGTGGAGAATATCAATATGAAATTTACTAATTGTTTGCGCATTCAAATAGTGCCGCAACATTTCGAAGAACAACGCATAAAGTCTATTGCGGATTTTTGCGTGAAAAACCATTTTGAAAACGTTATGTTGTTCATCAATGCGGAAGAATATAATGTCGGACATATGACCGTCGAAGAAGCAAAGCCGTGGGTAGAAACCATGAAAAAGGCGGCAGAAGTGTTTCGCGGTTGCGGATTATCCGTCAGTTTGAATCCGTGGATAGAGTGGGGGCATTTGGATAGATGTCGCACTTTGAAAAAAGGGCAAAATTTTGTCACGCAGGTAGACTACGACGGGAACAAAAGCAATTTGGTTGCTTGTCCGCTAGATAAAGTGTGGCTCAACTACTATTTGGATTTTGCGCAGTATCTTATTGAACAAATTCAACCGTCGGTTTTTTGGATCGAGGACGATTTTCGTTTTCACAATCACGGACATTTGCTCTACGGCGGATGTTTTTGCCGTCATCACATGAAGTTGTTCAATCAACAATTGGGCACCAACTACACACGCAAACAGTTCACGGACAAACTTTTCCGCAAAGAAACGGACGAGCAAGTGAAAAAAGCTTATTTGGACGTTAATCGCCGTGTAATTGTTGATGTGGCCCGTGCTATTGGCGAAAGAATAAAACAAACAAAAAGCGACACGGTCGTGGGGCTGATGAGTAGTCGTCATACAATGCACGCAGTGGAAGCGCGTGATTGGGCAGGCGTACACAAAGCACTGTCGCAAGGCGGCGTGCTGTTGGACAGATTGCATTTGCCCGGCTACGAAGAAGAAGCCCCCAAGCGTTACTACTACAATTTCAACTACTACACGTTTTTGTGCAGAGGTTTGTTGCCAAGTGAAACACAAATCATGCCGGAAGTGGAAAACGCAGCCTTTTCGTCGTTCAGCAAGGATGCGCAGTACGTGCGTTTCGAGGTGGAATCGTCGTTGCCTTTGCAAATAAGCGGCATGACCTACGATATTTTCGATTTTGTGGGTAACGGTGTCAACGAAAAGTTGGGTTACGGCCAAGCTATTTTAGAAATCGAACCATATTTGAACGCAGTTATCAACTGCGGCTACCGTTTTGATAGTTTAAGCGGAATATCGTTGCCCGTGGACGAAAAGGCATGCTACAATCGCAAATTTCAAAAAGGCAATTTTCTTTCCGTTTTACCCAAACATTATCACTTGGGTGCAACTTTGGCAGCAATGGGAATTTCCACCAAAACCGAGGCAAACAAAGACTTGCACGGACGAACGGTGGTGCTTTCGGGGGACAACACCGATAATTTCAGTGACAGTCAACTTCAAAGTTTGTTCAAAAACAATAATGTTATTGTGGATGGCGGTGCTGTCGGCAATCTTGTGAAAAGGGGATTGGGAAAACTTGTTGGCGTGCGCACTTGCGCATTTGTCAAGGCGGAAAGCGATTTGACAAGCTACGAAGAAATATGCGGTGACGTGCTTGTGGACGGAATCCCCGGATACCGTGCGACGGCGTTCGATAAAGCCGGCGACAGATACTACGTAACTTACGACGACAATGCAAAAATATTGAGCAAACTGTACGACAACGTTGGCAATTTCGTGGCCAACGGCAGCGTGGAAATTAACGGCCACTACGTAACGCCCTTTGTTTTCGACGATTTGCACGTGGAACAGTTCAATCCTTTGCGCTACACGCTGTTGACCGATTACGTCAAGCGTTGTTGTGCCGAAACCACTGTTTTGTCGGAAAGAGAAGGCATGTATGCCTACGTTTCGCAAACGGACGAAAGTAGTGCCGTGCTAATTTTGGTGAACGCAACTTTCGATACTTTGCCTCAAACCAACTTTTGGATCAATCAAAAAGTGCAATGCGTCACGGAAATTTTGCGTGACGGCACACAGGCGAGCATGCCGTTCACCTACCAAAACGGCAACGTGTGTTTGAACGAACAGTTCCCGTCCACCTTTACAAAAACTTTTATTTTGAAATTTTAGTAAAAAAAGACTTCGAACAAAAGCTGTTCGAAGTCTTTTGTGTTTTTTTTTTGTGTTATGCCTTGTTTTCGCTGCCCAAAACGTTGATGATTTTGTGTTTTACCATGTCTTTCATCATTGTGCGAGCGTCGCCCAAGTATTGTCTGGGGTCGAAGTGAGCGGGGAACTCAACAAAGTGCTTGCGGATAGCAGCGGTGAATGCAACTCTCAAATCGCTGTCGATGTTGATTTTGCAAACAGCCATTTTTGCTGCCTTTTGCAATTCGCTTTCGGGGATGCCGATTGCGTTGGGCATGCTGCCGCCAAATTGGTTGACGATAGCAACCTTATCTTGCGGAACGCTGCTTGCGCCGTGCAAAACGATGGGGAATCCGGGCAATCTGCGACCGATTTCTTCCAAAATGTCCAAACGAAGTTTGGGGTCTTGGCCGGGTTTGAACTTGAATGCGCCGTGGCTGGTGCCGATAGCAATTGCCAAGCTGTCAATGCCCGTTCTTTGTGTGAATTCTTGCACTTCGTCGGGGCTGGTGAACAACGCGTCGTCTGCGTCTACGTGAACGTCGTCTTCAACACCTGCAAGTTTTCCGAGTTCTGCTTCAACAACGACTCCGCGAGCGTGTGCGTATTCCACAACTTGACGAGTGATAGCGATGTTTTCTTCCCAAGGTTTGCTGG
>CAZADD010000003.1:35922-51458 GCA_964483825.1 uncultured Oscillospiraceae bacterium | reverse complement strand
CCGCTTTCCTTTTCTACTTGACCGGCAAACACGACGTACTCGTCATCGGCCAAGTTAATACAGTGAACACCACCGGCGACTCTGCCTTGCAAGGGAATTTCCGAAACGTCAAATCTAGTACATCCGCCACGGTTTGTAACGTAGAAAATTTCAGTGTTCGGACGAACCACTTCAACTTTGAACACTTCGTCCCCTTCCTTACCCTTGTAACCTTGGAATGCCGACTTCAACAACTGATACTCCTTCCATTCCGAACGCTTAATAAATCCGTGGCGAGTGAAAATAAGCAATTCGCCACTTGCTTCTTCATCCTTGGGCAGCGCAAACACGTCCACAACCGTTTCACCCAAAGTGGCTTCGGGGAATATTTGCGAAAGTGTGTTGCCGTTATCTCTAAAACGAACTTCAGGAATATTGCCAACATCCGTCTTGAAGCAATTTCCCATAGTAGAGAAGAACATCACCTTGGAATCGGTTTTAGTTTCTATTGCATGCGTCAAAATTTCCGACATTCCACAACTTACAGCATCTTTGTTGGACATATTGAAGTTTTTAACGGGAATTCGCTTGATTTTGTAGTCCGCAGTAAGTCCGACAACCACAGTTTCAACAGGCTTGTCGTCCGTTTCGCTGGGGATGATAAGGTCTTTTTCGTCCTTACAAATTTCCGAACGACGTGCAATTTTGAAGTTTCTCTTCAATGCGGAAAGTTCAGTTTTGATCAAATTCATTTGTTCTTTCTTGCTGTTGATAATAACTGTCAATCTTGCAATGGTACGCTCCAGTTCATCCAATTCCAACATCAGTTTGTTAACTTCAAGTTTTGTGATACGAGCCAAGCGCAAATCCAAAATAGCTTGTGCTTGCTTATCGGACAAATCAAACGTCAAACGCAACTTGTTCTTGGCATCGGTTGTCGAAGATGCATTCTTGATTATCTGAATGACTTCATCGATATTTTGAACGGCAATCACCAAACCTCTTACAATATGTTCACGAGCCTTGGCTTCTTCCAATTCAAACTTGCTGCGGCGCAAAATCACGTCACGCTGATAGTTCACGTAGTAGGCAATGATATCCAGCAAGCCCATGAGTTGCGGTTTACCGTCGGCAATAGCAACCATATTGATACCGTAGGATACTTGAAGTTGTGAATATTTCAACAGTCCATCAATAATTTTCTTTTGGTCGCAATCCTTACGCAGCTTAATGACGGCACGCATACCTTCTTTGTCACTTTCATCGACAATTTCCGATATGCCTTGGAACAATTCCTTCTTTTCGTCCTTCAAAGCACCGATTTTTATAAGCATATCGGCCTTATTTACACCATAGGGAATTTCCGTGATAACTATGTTGCGTCTATCGCCGGGGGCAACTTCAATGTGCATTTTAGCACGCAAAGTTATTTTGCCCTTGCCTGTTTCATATGCCTGACGCAAACCGTCACCGGGCACAACGTATCCACCGGTGGGGAAATCCGGCCCTTTGATAATTTTCAACATTGCATTCAAGTTGATATTCTTGTTGTCAATGTAGGCAATGGTTCCGTCAATAACCTCACAAAAATTGTGGGGCGGAATATTTGTTGCAAGACCAACTGCAATCCCCGTTGCACCGTTCACCAACAAGTTGGGGAAACGTCCGGGCAACATATCCGGTTCTTTTGTGGTATCGTCGAAGTTGCGAGACCAACGAACGGTGTCCATTTCAATGCCACGCAACAATTCCAATGCCGCAGGGGATAATTTTGCCTCAGTGTAACGCATCGCAGCCGCACTGTCACCGTCAATATTACCAAAGTTACCTTGACCGATAATCAAAGGTACATTCATGGAAAAATCTTGCGCCATACGCACCATTGCGTCATAAATTGAGGAGTCGCCGTGCGGATGGTATCTACCCATGCAATCACCAACGATGCGGGCCGACTTTCTTGTCGGTTTATCCGGCGTGTTTCCTTGCTCGTACATAGAATACAAAATTCTGCGTTGCACAGGCTTCAATCCGTCTTCGACACGGGGCAAAGCTCTATCCAAAATAACGTGCTCGGCATAGGGCATCATGGATTCGTGCATAACCACTTCCATTGGTTTGGTAAGCAGATTACTTCCGTCCTCCATTTTTTCTATTTCATTGTGTTCTAAATCGAAAATATCAAGTTGTTTCATTTGTGAATCTCCCTACACCAATTCGTCAAACAATTTGTCGTGATCTTTATTGAAATCGGCATTATCGATAATATAGGCCTTTCTGGCATCTACCTGGTCCCCCATCAGCGTGGTCACCATGCGTTCCGCTTCGGAAACGTTTTCGATAGTGACACGCATCAACGTGCGACTTTGCGGATTCATTGTCGTTTCCCACAGCTGTTCGGGATTCATTTCGCCCAAACCTTTGTAACGTTGCAAATCGTACCCTTTGCCGAAATCTTGAACAATTTCTTGCAATTCATAATCGTCGTAAGCGTAGCGAACTTTATCCTTCTTAGAAAGTTTGTAAAGTGGCGGCATACCAATATATACATGACCTTCCGTGATAAGCGGTTTCATGTATCTGAAGAAGAACGTCAGCAAAATTGCACGAATATGCGCACCGTCTTGGTCGGCATCGGACAAAATGATGATTTTGTCGTACTTCAAATCGTCAAGATTGAAATCTTCTTCACCGATACCGGTATCCAAAGCGGAAATCAACGAACGAATTTCTTCATTGGCCAAAACTTGATCGATACGCTTTCTTTCCGCATTGAGCGGCTTGCCACGCAAAGGCAAAATTGCTTGAAAACGTCTGTTTCTTGCTTGCTTAGCGGAACCGCCTGCCGAGTCACCTTCCACGATAAACAATTCATTTTTGGATGCATCCTTACCGGTGCAACTAGCCAATTTACCAATCAAAGTGGAATTGAAAATGCTGTTCTTTTGCCGTGTGACTTCCTTGGCTTTTCTTGCCGCCTCTCTAACTTTAGCAGACGCTATAGATTTTTTAATGATAACTTCTGCGGTTTTAGGGTCACCTTCCAACAACTCGGAAAAAGCTTGAGTAGCCAACGCTTCGCATGCAATTTTTGCTTCGACGTTGCCCAATTTGGATTTTGTTTGCCCCTCGAACTGCACATTAGCCATTTTGACGGACATAACAATGGTTATACCTTCACGGAAGTCTTCGCCAAGAAGGTTATCTTCTTTCGCTTTGATGAAATTGTGAGAACGGGCGTAATCGTTAAAAACTTTTGTCATGGCTGTTTTCACACCCGTTTCGTGAGTTCCGCCTTCACCCGTAGGAATGTTGTTAACGTAGGAAATGAAGTTTTCAGTGTAGTTTGAAGTGTACTGGAATGCAAATTCCAATTGCAACGTTTCGTTACTGCCCGACCAATACAGAGTGTTCATGTGCAACGGAGCCTTGTTTTCGTTCAAATACAAAACAAAGTCTTTCAAACCGCCGTTATACAAGAACGTTTCGGAAAGCTCGTTGCCGTCGTCATTTTCGGCACGCTCGTCAACTAACGTGAAGGTGATGCCCTTGTTCAAAAAAGCAAGCTCCTTGATGCGTTCGGCAATCATTCTGTAATCCATTTTCACGTTTTTGAAAACTCTACTGTCCGCCAAAAACGTAATTTTCGAGCCGCATTTATCACTGGAGCCAATTTCAGTCAAACTGTCTTGGGGAACACCGCTCAAAATTTTGCCGTTAGCGCCAACAGGGCTGTGAAAATGCTGAACGTAATGCTTACCGTTTTTGAAAACTTCAACAGTGAGCCATTCGGAAAGCGCATTCGTAACGCTAGCACCAACGCCGTGCAGGCCGCCCGAAAAGGCATAGTTATCGTTATTGAACTTGCCGCCGGCGTGCAACTGTGTGAAGACAACTTCCACACCGGAAATTTTGAGTTGCGGATGGATGTCAACGGGAATACCACGACCGTTATCTTCAACAGTTACGCTGTTATCTTTGTGCAACGTGATTTCCACTCTATTTGCAAAGCCGTTTGCGGCCTCGTCCACTGCATTATCGACAATTTCCCACAAAATGTGATGCAAACCGTTTTTGCCGGTTGTGCCAATATACATGCCGGGGCGCATGCGCACAGCGTCTAACCCCTCAAGTACTTGAATATCTTTTGCTTCGTAAGTTTTTGTCACTTATTCTTCCTCCGTGAGTATAGTTACATAATTAACTCGGAATTGGCGTCACATTCGCAGCAAAACAGCCTCAACGACCAACGCATAAAAATTCACTTCCGCTTTAATTGTATTATACCATATATACTTATAAAAAGCAAGAGTTATTTTAATATTTATTCATCAATTTTTAGTGCAAATGGCTGAAATTTTTGTTTATACAAAATTTTTTGTATAATTATTTATTATTTTGCATAAATATCGACCATTTGCGAATAATTATACAGCGGCAAACACGAACCGTTAACACATCCAAATTTTCGGCTCACAATATCCGTATTGCTCACAAGAGAAACATGCCTCTTTGGCTAAAATTATTTGACATTTAGACACCACCTACCAAATTATTCTCACCGTATTTGAATTTCAAACTTGTTCAGTTAGAATATGTTTTAACAAACGCTCCACTCCAACAAGAGGCCACCAATCAAAATATATTGCAACGCGCATTTTATTGCCCAGAACGGAATGTGGCTCTATCATATAACCGTCACGTACAAACAACATCGTTTTTGAAGTTAACTCAAACGCAAAATCAGTCAAATTGAACAAAAAAAATAACAGTTCCGCAAAACGAATCGCAGGGCCGCCGCAGACTGTTTAATTATATTTCACCGTATCTAACGATACTAAGCAACAAACACATTAATTATTAACGCACCACACACCTATCACTCTATCCATTTTACCATACGAGACAAAACATATCTAAAGCCCACAACCAACACTGTACCAAACGTTATTTTTTATGTTTATATAAAAATCAACAAAAGGGCAGTTCCACAAAATAAATCGCAGAACAGCCAAATATCATTAAACATAAATCCTATTATAGATTTTAATGATTGAAACTAAATTTATAATTAATCCGATGCTTTTGTCAGACTATTTTATGTTTTACTATTACAATAATCACAATTCTTTTTCGGTGTTATTAAAAATCACTAGACGTTTCAACATTCCCGTGCCAAGTATCACAACTTCAACGCTTGGGTATAGCATTCGTAGAATTCATGAACATTAGCAAGCAAGAACGACATCGCAACAACCTTTTTCGTCCCAAAATACACACGATATCCTTTTCCCGTGTCATTAATCGTAACGTCAGCCCACAAATAACTCTTTTTGCGCCCCAAAATGTTAGTAAAGGAGAATCCGTTTTCATCAAACACAATTTTCCAGTTGCACGCGTATACAACCAGAAAGACATACGGAAGCGTCACGGCAAGTATCACAATGCCGCTCACCACGTCATGTTGAGCAAAAATGAATATCAAAGCAATAATCACAAACGTAGCTATGCCCAATATTCCAATATATAAATAGTCCAACGGCTGCTTAATAACGCCCTTTTCTACCTTTTGGTTTCGGTTATCGGCCTTCCTTTGAAAAACAACGGATGCGACGACAAACGCGACAAGCAAAACAATTCCAAGCCACTTCATAACACTACACTTCACACTATAAGCAAATTATCCATGTGCATTTAATTATATTCATACGCACGAACAGCATACTAGCGAGCCAAAATTCCGTCGATCCACGCCGCAACGTCTTCGTACACTTGCACTTTGCACGTTTCGTTCAAAATCTCGTGACGTGCACCGTCGTACAAATGCTTGACAACATCTTTAACACCGACTTTGCTAACGTAAAATTTTTCAAGTTTATTCACACCCTTGGAATAATTACCGACAGGATCTTGCGAGCCCGCAATGATAAGTAACGGTTTTTCCGTATCAATGTGCGAATAGTATTCCTTTTTGTACAATTTGAAAATGCCATCCATGAATGTGCGATAGAAATTGGCCGAGCACACGTAACCGCACATACCGTCTTCATTGTACTTTTTCACTTCCGCTTCGTCACGGTTCAACCACGCATTGCAGCCGGGAAATTTATTTTCGTATGCCTTAAATGACAAATTCACTATTGTTTGCGCAGGATGTCTTCCGCCACGGTTACGACACATATCCGCCGCTAACATTTTGCAAAGTTTGTACGAAACGCCTTTCATATAGTTAGATCCGCACAAAATAAAGCCTGCCACATCGGGGCATTCTTCTATCACGGCTTGTGTGATAAAACTTCCGTAACTGTGTCCCATCATGACAACGGGGAGCGCATATTTTTCCTTGCAATACTTTATTATTTGCAGTTGGTCGAGCACGTTATTGGTCCACATATCGCCTTCTTCGTAGCCCAAACTATCCTGCTCGGCCGTCAAACCGTGCCCACGATGATCGTTCATCACCACAATAAATCCTTTGCTATTCAAAAACTTTGCAAAATCATCGTAACGAGCAGAGTGTTCCGCCATACCGTGGGCAATTTTTACAACTGCTTTGGGATTTTTAACGTTATCCCACACATACAACTCGACCTCTCTACCATCATGCGAAACATATCTCATCGAAAATTTTCTCCTTGCTTTTTAACTAATTTTACTATGCAATCACGGCGTTGTCAATATCGAATAGAATTTTTCAACCAACAATTTTAGCTAACGAACAACACATTACACAAACCCTATACTTTTAATTCCAAACAATATCTATTTTCAACATTTTGAACGGCAAAAACTGTCGATGATCTATTCCCTATCAAATATTAAGCCGCAAATACCGGTTTGGGATATTATATAATAATGCCGATTCCACTACACAACATTTGCAAATCACCAAGTAATCCTGCAACAAACACTTTAGCGACATTTTACCAACAAATAATAAATCAAGCGCAAAACAAATATACTACTTATATGAAAATAGTTTTTTGCGGCGGAGGAACCGCCGGACACATCACACCCAATCTTGCGCTGATAGACTTGTTACCGAATGAGCAAAACTATTACATTGGAACAAATTCCATGGAAAAACAATTGACGCTACCTTATCTACAAAACAACAAAATTGTTGAATTTTGCGAGATTACGGCAACAAAATTGCAAAGAAAATTAACGCTGAAAAATTTGCTGATACCTTTCAATCTTGCCGAAAGCGTGAAAGAAGCAAAATATCACTTAAAAAGAATTGCCCCCAACGTCGTATTCAGCAAAGGGGGATACGTAGGTCTCCCCGTAACAATTGCAGCAAAAAGGCTGAAAATTCCGGTAATAATACACGAAAGCGACATGACTGTAGGACTAGCCAACAAAATTTCCGCAAAATTTGCCAAAAGATTTTTAAGCGCATATCCATGTAAGCAAAACACTGAAGTTGTGGGCGCAATTGTGCGCAACGTGATGCACGGAGACCGCAAAGCAGGACTTCAGACAATGCAATTGGACGGCAAAAAGCCCGTTCTCTTGGTTATGGGCGGAAGCTTGGGCGCAAAAGCATTAAACGATGCAATTTGCGAAAGCAAAAACTTATGTGAAATTTTCGACATTTTCGTTATTTGCGGAAAAGGAAAAAGTTTGAAGTGTCCGTTTGTAAAACAAGCAGAATTTGCGACAAATATGGCCGACATTTACGCAGCATCGTCCGTATGCCTCACAAGAGGCGGCAGCACTTCACTGGCTGAACTTGCACTAGCACAAGTACCTTTCGTCACCGTGCCACTCACAAAAAACTCACGGGGTGAACAAGTCAAAAACTCAAAATGGTTTGCACAACACGGTTGCGGAATTTACCTCAACGAAACAGACTTGAACGAAAAATTATTCGATACGCTGAAATTTCTTTATAACAACAAAAGCAGTTTTTGTAATAAGCAAAAGAAATTGACATACCTTTACGGAACACAAACCGTTGCAAATATCATTCAGTCGTACAAGTGAAATATCGTAGACGCACACAATTGCAGTTTTATCAAACACTTAAAATACCAATATAACCAACGTTTTGGTTGCAAAATAACTTGCCGAAAGTTATACAACCACTCACGCTAACGGATAGCAAATCCAGAAACGCAGTATTTCATAATCAAAATACCTTTCACAAAACACTCAAATTGCAACACTCACCATTTTACTGCAATTCTAAACTCACAAAAGGCCCAGAAAACAAATCTGAGCCTTTATGTATATGAAACACCTTTGTTTGGTTTGTCACAACACGCCACTAACGCAACCAAACAATTATTCTTCACAATTTTGTTCCGAAACAATTTTGCACCTATCCAAAATTGCTTGACGCAACTTTGCAGGTTTTTCCACACGAACACCATCTCCCAACGACAAAATTTTGCTAACCAACATTTCATCGTAAGGCAACGCAGCCTTGGCTACGTATTCATCACCAACCTTTGCAACACGACCTGTTCCCAACCATTCTTCACAAGCAGATAATGCCTTGTGTTCCAAAGTCAAAATGACTTCACAAATTTCTTTGCCTCGTAGCACGTCCGTTTCAATAACACTACTATCAACAGCAAACGGTCTTCCAACAAATCTCTCACCAACGCTTAACTTCACGATGCGAGAAACCTTGAAATAACGGAAACCTTTGCGCATACGGCAAAAACAGTAAACGTACCAGCTGCCGTCTTTCAAAATTAAACAATACGGTTCCACCGTACGAGACGTAACAGCACCGGCCTTCGAGTGATAATCGATATCGCACAACAGCTTCCGTGATATACAATCCGAAAGTATACTCACCGAATCACCGACGGAGAAATCATCACTTTCGACTAGCAATTGATCCGAACGCAACACTGTTGCTGAAGCATGGGAACGCTTCAAACCTGTCATTTTTTGTATGATCATTTTTGTCGTTTCATCTTGTAACGAAAAACTTTGCAAAGCAAAAATAACTCGCTCGTATTCTTGTTCGGTGAAAAACGTAGCCTTAAGTTTATATGTGTCTACAATCCCCCAGCCGCCGCCTCTTCCTAAATGCGACTCTACAGGCACGCCGCCCTCCGACAACATTGCCACGTAGCGGTAAACCGAGCGTTTGCTGATTTCATACTTGGCCGCAAGCTCATCGGCATTCACAGGCGAATCCGCGGCCAACAAAGTTGACATAATACCTACCAAAATTGGAATTTGCATATCACTACCTCCAATAAAATTATAAAACACTGACAGACATTTGTCAACATTACTGAAATATTTTTTGAATTATTTTGTAATACTGACATACAGTTGGCACATTTATTTTGTATAATGTAGACACAAAAATCAAAGGAGAATTCAACAAGTGAAACACTATTATTCAGATGAATTCGACATTTACGAAGTTTACCAAAAACTCACAAGCAAAAGTACACCTCGCGTCCGCGCTTGCGACTTTTTCAAAAACGGAAACGAGTTGCAACTGCTTCAAAACAAAATGAATGCGCTGTCACAAATGCGCCACAAAGTCATGCACCATCGCGCAAAATAATCAAACGGAGTGTTGAGGCACCAACTAATGCGTTTGGCTTAGTCTTTTGAAATCACGCAAAAAGAACCGTCGATGAGTGCCCACACCACTAGAACCGCAGTTACTCTTTTAACGTCATGCGCCACTACGCATAAAAGCTTCCCCTGCTCCAAGTCAATTGTTGTAAAATTTGCACTACGCCGTTCCGCATGCACTCACAAAACTTGAATACGTTTCATTAAAGACAAATCACTACGACACATATTTACGCCTAGTGCAAAAATTAACTGCATTACGTTTTTAGTCACAATTTTTCAATTGCCACAAAAATCAAATAGAAATAACAAAAAAAATACTACTTCGAAAACCATATATTTTTGAAAACACATTTTATATCACGGGATAACATTTAACACAAAAGGCTCGGCAACAACCGAGCCTTTTGTCAAATACCAAACACCTTCCACTGTACAAAGCGTAGTTAAAACCAACCTGTTCTTTCCAAAAACAAATTGCCCTCTCTCTTTCAAACCACACAAGCACCAAGCAACTTCCTCAAACTTTTGAATACATGCGCCACGCAGCCCTCACTCAACACATCACCGGATTTGCACACAAAATACCATTTTCCGCACCCTGTACAGCTCAAACTACTTTTTGCTGAAATTACCGTTTAACACTCCCGAATCAAAGTGCGTAGTCAGTTCTTCACCATGTTCAAAATCTTTTATTGCCTGCGCAATCAACACATCCCCAAACTGCTTTGGTGAATAATGTTTTTGCCACAAACCGTAAGCCAACGAGCCGGGAATTGAATTAATTTCGTTCACATACACTTTATCCGCTTCCGCATCCACCAAATAATCCACGCGAACGACACCTTGCAAGGAAAACGTTTTGTAGATTATTTCGGTCAATTCAACAACTTTATCATAAACCTTTTGCGACACATCACGGTTTTGCGTTAAAAACTTTTCACCGCGCTGATACTTGTCGTAGAACGACAACATTTCGCCACTAGAAACAGGGCTTTCGACAACACTTGTTTGTATTTTGCCGTCGACGCGCATTGCCGAGCAATTCAATTCATAGAAATTTGTCAAAGCTTTTTCACAAAGGACTCTAGTGTCGTAACGAAAAGCCAAATCCAGCCCTTGCTTCAATTCCTCAACAGTGTGACAAACGGAAATTCCTATGCTAGACCCCAACGTAGCAGGCTTGACAATCACAGGAAAACCCAACTTTGAGATTTTGTTCAAATCGCTTGGAGTGTACTCGACAAACAGTGGAATTCCACGCAAAACCGGCAATTTCAATGCACAAAGAGCATTTTTCGTGAAAATTTTATCCATTGAAACAGCCGAAGATATCACGCTGCTTCCCACAAGAGGCCAACCGCACAACTCACACAGCGCTGCAATTGCACCATCCTCTCCGCACCTACCGTGACAACAATTCACAACAACGTCGATATCAAGACGTTGCAAACGTTTTCCTTGGACAATTCCAATTTGTTTTTGACCAAACAAAAACACAATTTGTTTTTTCACATGCAAATTTACGTGACGTTTGGGCGTGAAATTGTTCGGCACCAAATAACATTTGTTATCTTCGTCAAGATAGGCGCTGATAATTTTGCCGTCAAAATATCCTCTGGCCAAACATCCCGTTATAACAGAAATATCGTGTTCACAACTTTTTCCGCCATAAATCACAAGTAAATTAGACATTTTCCCCTCCTAAATGTTGACAACGTCAGGTAAATCGTTTTGAAAAAGAACGACACAGTCCACACAAACGTATTTTCGCAAAAAGTCTACCGCATCATTAAGCTTTTTAGTTTTACGCACCACGTTACACCCTACGTCGCTCGCACCAGCACACAACGCCTTTTTATTTTTACCGCAGGCGACAAAAACATCGCACGCGCTGCCAAGCTTTTGGCCTGTTTCAAAATTGGTTTTGTAAGAATCGGTGCCGCACTCTACAATGCCTTGCGAAACAACAATTTTACGCACGTCCAAACGCTCCAAAACGTCACAACACGCATTCACGCCTTCCACGCTAGCGTTATAGCTGTCGTCAATAATATAAAACCTACCGTTATGTTTAACCTCCAAGCGATGCGGACACTGTCGAATGAACCTTGCATTTTCCACAATATCTTCAAAACTTTGCCCCAATTTCAAGCACAAGGTCGCACAAACACAAAAGGTATCCACACTATACGACGATATTTGCGGCAAATGAATTTCCGCAAAACAATTATCATACTTTGCAGTAAAACGCACGCCGTGAAGATTGATGCTTGCTTGCGACACGCCAACAACCGAACCGACCTTTTCGCACGAACCTATTTGAGAATAATAGTCAACCGAATTATTTGCCAAAATGCAAACGCCATTTTGCGACAAATACTCAACTAGCTTTCCTTTTTCGCTAACGATACCGGAAAAACTGCCAAAAGTACGCAAATGTTGCGGACACACACCTGTCACAATTCCGTGCTGTGGCGGAAACAATTTGCACAGTTTTTCAATGTCACCACGTTTACGCGCGCCAAACTCCAAAATTAGGTATTGTGCCGACGACAAATCAGCTCCGTTAATATATTTTGCGATACCTAACGGCGTGTTGCAACTTCCCGAAGGAGCAATACTGCCGTTCAAAAGTGTAGTCAGCATACTTTTTGTGGACGTTTTTCCGAAACTTCCGGTTATAGCTATCACATCAACCCTACTTTGAGCAAGTTTTTTCTGCGCAATAGCAATATAGTATTTTGAAATAGCTAAATCAAGAGGAAGGCATATCAGCCACGCGATGACAGCAAACAACGGCAACAGTATCACCCACACACACAAGCAAAACCAACAAGCAATTGCCAAAACAACAAATTCAGTAATTAACATGCGAAAAATGCGTTTAGTTAATTTTAACGGAACTTTACGCCGCACAAAAAACATTGGAATCGCAGTGAGTGTGTATACTCCGCACAGCACAACCGGATACGGAAAATGTAATTGCCACAGTGCCGAAAATGCGCCCAAACAGCAAAGACAAACAAAGTACCAACTTGCTACTATTTTGTAATAACCACGCCACGGCATGTAATTGCTGTTTTGCAAAATGCGAAAACACTCTGTCGAACACAAGGTTAACGCACAAGCACACCACAAAACATAAAAAATCACGCCTACGCCCCCTCGAAATATCTAACTGTCGAAGCAAATGCATTCGGATTGGCAAAGAATGCAAAGTGACCGCCGTCAATTTCAGTTAAAATACTATTTGAAATACATTTGTTAAGTAACTTAGCATGTTTCAGCGGCGTTTCTTTATCGTCTCTACCGCAAACAATCAGTGTGGGGACTGCAATCAATTTTGCATAATTGCGCAAATCTTGGTTGATAACTTTTACAAAAGTGTTTTTTAGGCAAGGTTGACACGCACGGTAATCGGAACTGGCAAAACTACATGAAGAACTATTTCTACCGCCACAAAGTTTTTTAGCAACTTTGTAGCAACGCACCCTCAGCCAACGCAACAAATTGAATTGTCGCACACCTGCCGGCGCAACCAATAGCAATTTTTTAACAAGAGTTGGATATTTCACCGCAAAAACCGTTGCCACACGACACCCAAAACTGTGTGCAACAATTGTCGTATCAAACAACTTGTTTTCAACAAAAAAGCGATACAAGCGGTCGGCATAATCTTCCACCGTCCATCCACTATCGGGTGGCATGGAAGAACGACCGAACCCATTGAAATCCGGCACATAGCAAGAAAAATCGCTAAGCTGTGCAACTATTGGCAAAAAGATATCGCCGTCACATCCCCAACCGTGCAAAAATACAATTTCGTTTCCATTTCCAAACTTGCGGAAATACATTTCGAGCACTCTTGGATAATATATGAATTTTCCAAAGCAAAAGTGACAAAAATCGATAATTTACAACAAAAGTAGAAAACCAATTAAATCAAGAATAGTAACTTTGTTTACAGTCCCAGCACACCACAAAAGCGTTTGCAAACCCATTTCACTTCTAAACCAAACTTCTACGGCAAGACTTTGAGACCAAATATAAAAAATGCACAAGCAAATACAAATTTGAAAAACCACTAACGAATTTAGCAGAAAAATTATGTACCCACCTGTGCTACACTTTATTATATTACAAATATATCACACATTTATTTTATTATGTCAGCCATAGTATTTTACAAAATTGCCAAATCAACAATTATCACCTAATTGCGGCATTTCGCACACCATTGTGTAAGCGTCCCGACTGTCGTAACGCGTTCTGCGGTAAAAGTTTTTGCGAATTCCCGCAACTTCAAAACCACACTTTTTGTACAGTCCTACTGCCGGTGTATTTTGCACGTTAACTTCAAGTTCGCAACGCTTGCAACCGTTTTCAAAAACAAAAGCAAGCATCTTTTGCAAAAGTTCCGTTGCAATTCCTTGACGGCAGTATTGCGGCAAAACGGCTATATTACACACTTGTGCTTCTTCGTACATAATTCGCACACAAATGTATCCAACAATTTGACCGTCACGCTCTTCAGCCCAAAAATGCGAAAAATTGTTTTCAAATTCGCTACGCAAATTATTAATGGTCCAAGCGTCCTTACCAAAGCATTCTTTCTCAATTTTTTGCAAAGCAAAAATGTTTTGCATATTTAACGTAAGCTTCTTCATTTTCTATTATCCTCCGCTTGGCTGCGACGAATATACATCGGAGACAATTCAGCATCAAATTCTTTTGCAGCATACTTACTGCGTATCAACTCAACCGCACCATCCATGTAACCCGTTGCGCTTTCACAGTGTGCAGCAGCCTCCGCCCTTTCGTCGGAATACGAAATCAAACACGGAGCCACACCACTCAAGTAGTCGGCAAAATAGTAGCCGTTACCTGCGTTAATTACGGCACAACCTTTACCCCCACATTGTTGAGAACAAGCAATAGCCTGTAAACAATTAACTGCAATCAACGGCTTTGCAACAGCCAACGCATATCCTTTCACAGTGGAAATCCCGATGCGAATTCCGGTAAAACTACCGGGGCCGATAGCGCACGCATAAGCGTCTAAATCAACAAAAGACAAACCGCACTCCGCCAACGCAGTACCGACACATTCGCACAACCTTTCACTGTGGCGTGTACCACAATGCTCAACACCAAACATTCTAACATTGTTTTCTTCAACCACGGCCACAACCAAATCGGGCGTTGTGGTATCAACAAAAAGAATTTTCATCACAAACCTCTGCAAATTACTACACTTTTACAATCACTATTTCGCGTTCGTTATCCGATAGTTTACCGATAGTAACCTCGTAACGGTGTTGCGGCAACAATTCGGCAACGTTTTGACTCCATTCTATCGCACAAATGCCACTATTATCGAAAAAATACTCATTTAAGCCCAACATTTCAATTTCGGCGCTATCATCAACACGGTAAAAATCAAAATGATTCAAAGTGTACTTTTCACCGTAATACACGTTGTGCAACGCAAAAGTCGGGCTTGTTACAACTTCGACAATTCCCATTGCCCGCGCAATTCCTTTTGTGAAATGCGTCTTTCCCGCACCGAGATCTCCGTTTAGCAACACAACGTCACCGCAAACCAATTCCTTGCCCCATTTTTCGGCAAATTTTTCTGTTTCTTCACAAGAATGCGTAAACACACGCAACAACTCTTCCATAAAAACCTCAAATAAATAAGCACCCTTTTTCGAGTGCTTACATTATAATACAATTAACTTTTTTTTGCAACAGCTGAGCTGTACACCACACTTTATATCGCAAATTTATCAAACCACTTATTGCATAATTTCGACGACGACAAAAGTTCAATTTTAATTTTTGCCGCTATTCCTCTTTTCAGTTTTAATTTCCCAGTGCAAAACTTTGGATAGCGGTTTATAAGTGAAATAAGTTAGTGTTGCACAAATTCCACAACGCAAAACGTTGAACGGCACCACCGCCAACGGCAAATAGTACGAATAGAAATTATCCGTAGTAAC
>CAZADD010000003.1:0-35822 GCA_964483825.1 uncultured Oscillospiraceae bacterium | reverse complement strand
TGAACGGCACCACCGCCAACGGCAAATAGTACGAATAGAAATTATCCGTAGTAACACCATCGTACAAAACGTTTACCATTCCGACAATTTTTGAAAGCCCGGTCAAATAATCGCCGTCACCAAACAAATTTTTGGCATAGAACGGTATCAGCACAAACCGATTCGCAAGCACGGACATGCCAACGGCACATGCAGTACCAATCAACATGCCCACAATTGCGCCTTTTTTGCTTTTGTGGCGGCGATAAATAAGCGATGCCGGCAAAACAAACGCAACACCGACAATGATATCCGCAAATTCCCCCACACACGCAGTACTTGTCATTGGCATTTTCAAACAGCATTTCAAAACAATTATTACACATCCCGCAACTGGGCCTAAAGCAAAACCGCCCAATAAAGCAGGCAAATCGGAAAATTGAATATCCAACCAACTTGGAAACAAAATTGGCAACGGAAACTTCACAAAAACGTAAAGCACAAATGCCAAAGCCGTAAGAATTCCCATCACGGCAATATTGCCAACCGAGAAAAAATGTTTTTTGTGCGCTTTTTTTACGCTATCCACGTGTTCACTCACTTCCGACGTTAATATTTGATCATCACTGCACATTATTTCATCAAATTCAGCATTCATTTTTTACTCCAGACAAAATATGCCCTTGGTTTCCCAAGGGCAAATACTTTTCACAGCATCAATTCTTTTCTCATCCGGACTGTACCGTCGGCACGGGAATTTCACCCGTTCGGCGCAAATGCGCTCATAGGCTGTAACTATCGGTGTGGAATTTCACCACGCCCCAAAGAATTTTGTTATTTAGTTGTTATTGCAAAACGCTCAATATCTACTCTTTACAAATTTCCACACCGCAACTTGCACCGATACGGCTTGCTCCGGCTTCAACCATCGCCAACGCCTCGTCGTAGTTGTGAACGCCGCCACTAGCCTTTACTTTCAATCCGCGTGAAGCAACGGTATCATGCATCAATTTGACTGCGTGAGTTGTTGCACCGCCTTTTCCAAATCCCGTACTGGTTTTAACAAAATCCGCGCCGGCATTTGCTGATGTGTTGGAAGCTGCCACTATTTGTTCGTCGGAAAGATTGCAAGTTTCCAAAATTACTTTCAAAACAAGATTTCCGCACGCCTTTTTGATTTCGGCAATTTCACGTTCAACCTTATCCCATTGCAAACTTTTTGCCCAAGATTGATTCATAACCATGTCAATTTCGGTAGCACCCTCAGCGATGGCCGTTTTAGCTTCAAAAACTTTCACTTCCGTTGTGTTTTCACCAAGAGGAAAACCAATAACCGTGCAAACTTTCACGTCGGATCCGTGCAATTTTTCCGCTGCGAATTTAACAAAACAAGGATTGACACACACGGATGCAAAACCGTGTTGAATTGCCTCGTCACAAAGCGTTGCAATTTGCGCTTCGGTAGCAGGTTTAAGCAATGTGTGGTCGATCATTTTAGCAATTTCTTTTCTGTTCATAACTAACCTCCGATAAATTTGAGTTTTTTCGAACCTTGTGCAACAAGTATACCACACAACTCACAAATTATCAAGAGTGTTGGCCACTACTTGTGAAAATCTTTTTTATCCAATTTTACAGTCAAAGTTTTTTCGTCCATTTCAAACACCTCATTCTTCATTTTGTAATGGAAACGCTTGCGCATACACTTCCACGCCCATGTTCCAAGCAACGCAAGACACACCGCAATACCGGCAACGCAAATAACTACTATAGGCAAAATTTTTTCCACATCAATCCCTCCATAACGCTAGAATACCATGCTGAGAAAGCTGCAAAAGACAGTTATTGACGAAAAAACGCATATAGTTTTGAAATTCACGCAAACTACCACAAAAGGAGAAATATATAAATGAAAAAACTGTTACTATCCGTTTTGCTTTTAGTGTTTGCCGTCAGCATGAGCACGACTGTGTGTTTTGCAACAAACGTTGAAAACGAAATTATCACGCTAACTAAGAAAAACGAAAAGGTAACCGATGCACAATGCATCGTTTACGAAAACAATTGTGTAGTTGCAATAAAAACTGAAAAATTCACATCGAAAAAAGAGTACGATACTTTCAAAAAGACATTGGAAAATGAACTATGCGATAAATTTAACTTTGACCGCGTAATTATAACGGCAAATCCCAAAGCAATGCAAGCCATCAATAGAATTTCGGAGTTAAGCGAATCGGAACGCGAGGATGCAATCAAAAAGTTCGTTGAATTTCAACTTTCACCAAAACCGCACAGGCCTCACGTACCGGATATCCAACCTCGCTAACGAATTATTTTTATTCGCTTCAAATTATACAAAAATTTTAGCGACTAACTACTCTTTCAGTCGTGCAAATTCTACGTTTACGACACATTAAAACAAACGTTATTTGCACGACGGCCAACTTTGGCGACATTGCTTGCATACAGCTAAATTTACTAGCACACAACGCACCATTCAAGTCAAAAACAATCACAAAGAAAAATAAGTTCGACAAGTTTTTAACGCCAAATTACGCAATATGTTAGATCAATAGAACGTTTAACCGGTAACAAGTAATATTGCGTTATGCAAAACTTTGTTACACTAACATTTAACATAGTACTTCAACCTGCAATACTTGTAATAACGGCCTATTTGCAAAAGCATACTGCTTATGTCGTTATCCCCCAATCAGTGCAAATTTTTATAGATTTAATATGATTTTGGGGTAAATGTCGGCACGATACAGCTGACAATAAACCACAAGTTGTTTAGCATTGAACAAAACCCCGTGCTACAATATTTGACCCAATGGAATTAAATTGTGATATTGCAATTCCATTCGATACACAACAAACAATTTGTGGCGTGTAAATACACGAATTTCCTTTGGTGCCTTGTTTTACTGTTGACAACAAACACCACAAACAACAACACCAAAGAAAAATACACCGATAGTCACAAGGTTCTAGCAATCAACCACTTTCATACGATGTTTTGTGCTGCACAACAAAAAAAACCTGCCCACAACTTGGACAGGTTTTTGTTTCAATTTCATTGTATCTGTACATAAGACTAAATAGCGTTTGTCGCAAAACAAATTCAAGCAAACGCAATCAATTTGCCAGCTCACCAAAAGTTACTCCAGTCCCAAAATTTTCTCACACGATTCGACGACAAGTTGAAAACTCTCTTCCTCGAACGGAGACTTCAAACCGCATTCTTCAAGCAATTCCACAAACGTTTTTGTTCCGCCAAAATCAAGGAATTTAATGTACTTTTCAAACGTTCCCTTGAAGTCTTGCTGCGACAATGCCAAAAATTGCAATGCGGTGAATTGGGCAAAACAATAATCAATGTAGTAGAACGGCGATTCAAAAATGTGTGCTTGGCGTTGCCAACGTCTACCGTCTTGTATGGCAGGAACACCTTCCGTTGTCATGTGCGGCAAAAACTGCTTTTCAATTTTGTTGTAGAAGGCATTTCTTTCCGCAGGAGTCATATCGGGATTGTCGTAGCACGTTTGTTGGAAATAGTCCACAATGGTTCCGTAAGGAATAAAGGTGATAGCACCACCAATATGGTAAAATTTGTATTCTTCGGTTTTGTCGCCGAAAAACAGTTTTAACCACGGATATGCCAAAAATTCCATGGACATTGAATGCACTTCCGCCGTTTCCATCGAAACACTACTCAAAAATTCACTTTCGATAAAGAAAGACTTGTAAAATTCCAATGCATGTCCGAATTCGTGAGTCAAAACATCAATGTCACCAGCCGAGCCGTTCCAGTTCGACAAAATAAACGGCAACTTATATTGAGGCAGCCCTTCACAATAACCGCCGCCCCATTTTCCTTCACGAGACATAACGTCGAAGCATTCACATTTAACCATCATATCAAACAACTTGCCCGTTTCTTCAGACATTTCGTTGTACATTTTTGATGCGTTATCGAAAATTTCTTGCGGCGTTCCAATCGGTTTGGGTTCTTCTTTTGTGAAAACGTCGTTATCGTAAATATACTGTTTTTCAATTCCTAGGTCGGCACCGACTTTATTTCTGATTTTTGTTGCAAGCGGAACTAAATATTTCAACACGTTGGCACGGAATTTTGCAACGTCTTCCTTTGTGTAGCAATTGCGTTGCATTCTCAAGTAACCCAACGGCGAATAATTTTCAAACCCCAGCTTGCGTCCCATTTTTGTGCGAACTTTCACAAGTTTATCGTAGATTTCGTCCAGTTGTTCCTTGTTATCTTCCAACGCTTGGCCAAATGCCATGTATGCCGACTTGCGCAATTCTCTATCATCTACAGTAAAGTACTTCCGAATTCCGCTCATTGGCAATTTTTCGCCGTTAAAATCAATAACGATGCTGCTCATCAACTTTGTGTAGGACGTTACCAACTTGTTAGTTTCAATTTCCTCTTCCACAATTCTCTCGTCGCTTGCATCAACTTCCATTTGCAAATTTTTGAACATTACCTTGGGGAAACGTTCTTCCAACTGCGCACGGAATTTCGAATTGAGATAGCATTTGCTAATTTCGGCATACGCAACGGATATGGCAGGGCTGATTTCGTCAAGATAATCTTGCTCTGAAGCATAAAATTCGTCACGTGTATCTTGCGTGAAACGAATGAACGCTATGCGCATGTTTGTGCCAAGTTTTTCGGAATATTGTTTGTACTCATCATGAACGGCGTAAAACTCTTCGATAGTTTCCGCCCCGTCAAATCGATTTTTAAATTCGGCAAGTTTTGCCAACACTTCGTCTTTGTTTGGACGAACGTACTTGATTTCTGAAATTTTAACCATTTTGTTTATCTCCTATTGTTTATTTTGACAACTGCAAATTTTCGGCAGTGGATTCAACTTTTTGGGTGAATTTTGTAACGATTTCATCGTATTGAACGGGATTCACATGATAGCTTTCGGCATGTGCTGCGCCGTCCACAAGGTGCAACTCCGACAGCGGGTTCTGACAAACTTTGTACATTTTTTCGCTGTGCAACGGAAAAATAAATTTGTCACACTTCCCGTGAATGAAACAAATCGGCGTTTTGGTTTTTGAAACGGCCTTGATTGGACTAACATTGCGGAAATCATAACCGTATTTACGCACAGAAAATGCATTGGCAAAATCTATTATCGGAAAATCAGGAATGTGACGGTCCGAACGGCACAATTCACGGTAGTAACTCATGGTATCGGAAAACGGACAATCGGCAACAACAAAATTCACGTCATCACGCAGTCCCAACTCCAATAACACCGTTGCGGCTCCCATACTTTCACCGTGCAAACCGATAAAAGCATCTTCACCAAACACTTCTCGAACGTAAGTTATAACCGAGGAAAGGTCGTGCCTTTCGTAATCTCCCAAAGAAGTAAATTCGCCGTCAGATTCCCCGAAATAACCATGGTCGTAAATTACAAGATTGTAACCGTTTTTGTAAAAAATGTTTGCATATTTCAAAGAATTGAGCCTGTTCCAGGTGTGGCCATGACAAATAATCGCAACCTTTGCCGGTTTGGAAATAACTTCATTAAAAACTATTTCACCGTGAATTTTACCGTGCACGCCGTCCACTTGAAATTTTTCTTTCTTCCAAACGTTATCATATACTGAAAAATCGATATTTTCTTTTTCGCTTTGATAAACACGTGCCTCATCTAACGTATGCGCAACGGGACGAGTTGCTTGCCGCAACAAAATTTTTGCCGCAAACAAGCTGAATGCCACGTACACAGTACTTACTGCGCCAAGCACTATAAGCAGTATCAAGTACCAAGCCATAACAAACCTCCACTACTCAATGACGCCAGTTTCACCACTGACTGCAAGATTAAAAATATTACTAGCAACTTCATCAACCGTTTGAAGCGGAACGCCGTTTTCGCGACAAAAGGTATCGATTTCATCATCGGAAAGCTGAGCACACATATCGGTTTTGATAATTGTCGGACAAACACAATTTACGTTTACAAAACCGTCCAATTCCAATGCCAAACTTTTTGTCAACCCGATAACTGCGTGCTTACTCATAACGTAGACACTTTCACAAGCAGAACCGCAAACACCCCAAATTGAAGACACGTTAACAATTGTGCCACAAGTGGATTTTAGCAACGGAATGGCATTTTTACAACAGAAAAATACGCCTTTTGCGTTCACATCCATTTGCATATCGAATTCCGCTTCAGATACGTCTTGACACGTATTAGAGCGGCAAACTGCAGCATTATTGACGAGCACATCTAAATGTTTGAAATACTTTTTCACCCATGCAAACATTTCTTCAACTTGACAAACGTTTGAAACGTCAGCACGAAACAAATGAACGTCACACCCTTCGGATAACAACTGCGCACGCAACTGTTCGGCTCGCTCAACGCTGTTGTTATAGTTCAAAACAACTGTGTAACCACAGCGAGCAAACTTTTTAACGGTTGCTGCGCCAATACCTCGCGAACCACCTGTCACAAGCACAACTTTCATATAATCCCTCAATACACAAAATTTCAATCAAATTTTCAATAATTCATTCGGCAACACCACTTCAAGATAATCTTCAGAAATATAGCACTATTGCTACATTTTTATTAATCATTACCAATGTGAAACAATGCTATGCCTGTAATAGTATTATTTCATTTGCCGATTTTCAAATTAAAGAAGTACGAAATGACTATACCGCCCTACTCAATCAAACTTTCCCAATCGGACATTGCACGTTCCAATTCACTTTGCAATTGCTTTTGAGAATTTAACACTACAGAGAGTTTTTCGTAGTTGGAAACAACTTCCGTCTTGGACATTTCCTCGTCAAGACCAGCCAATTCTTCTTCCAACCGTTCAATTCTTGTCTCAAGTTCTTTAATTTTCTTGGCGCGGTTAGTTTGCTCCGCACGCTGCTTTGCCGAACGAAAATTGCCGGAATGTTCCTTAACAGGCTTTGCCGGTTGCTGAGCAGCTGCGGAAGCCTTTCTTGCCAAAAAGTCGTCATAATTTCCGGAATAGACGTGCAATGCACCGCCTTCAAGTTCCACAACCTCATCCGCAACACTATTAACAAAATATCTATCGTGAGAGACAAACAACACTGTTCCCGTATAGTTTTTCAGCGCCGATTCCAGCGCTTCACGAGAAGGCATATCCAAGTGGTTTGTCGGCTCGTCCAACAACAAAAAGTTGTTATCTTTTGCCATTATCATCGAAATACCCAATTTTGCACGCTCACCACCGGAAAGCGAAGAAACTTGCTTGTAAACGTCATCGGCGCCCAGGCCAACTAATGCTAAAATGCTACGCACTTCCGTTTGAGACATTCTTGTGTTTTCAAACCAAAGTTGATCCAAAACACGCAAGGTAGCATCCAAATTTTGGTTTTCTTGATCGTAATACCCCATTCGAACGTTTTTGCCAAAAATAATTTTACCTAAGTCCGCAACGTTTTGAGATGCAATTCTGCGTATCAAAGTAGACTTTCCCGTGCCGTTCAACCCAAGCAATGCAACTTTTTTACCCCTGCGCACCACCATGTCCACATCTTTAAGCAGCACGTTCGCACCGTAACCAAGCGTCAAATTTTTGATTGTAAGAGGAAATTCCGATGGTTCGGACGTATACTCGAACTTAAAACGAGGCGGCTTTTCTTCGTGCTTGGGCGCATCTACAAGCACTATACGTTCAAGCGCCTTTTCGCGCGATTTTGCCATATCGGCCGTTGATGCACGAACCTTGTTACGCGCGATATAATCATTAAGTTTTTCAATTTCTTTTTGCTGTTTTTCGTATTCACGGCGTTGATTTTCCAGCCGCTCAGCCTTCAAAACCTTATATTTGGAATAATTTCCCTTGTAAGCAACTATTTCCTTATGCTGAATATCCCAAATTGTCGTGCACAGTTTATCCAAGAAATACCTGTCGTGCGAAACGACCAACAGTGTTGATTTGTTTTGAATGAGAAAGTTTTCCAACCAGTCAAGTGTTTTGTAGTCCAAATGATTGGTCGGTTCATCCAAAATCATCAATTCCGGCTGTTGCAATAACAGCTTACACAGTGCGGCTTTAGTTTTTTCTCCACCGGAAAGCGATGAAACAATTCTATTCGCAAAAGACGAAAAACCCATGCCGTTCAAAACGGTGTCCACCTTAACTTTGCACGAATACGCATCGCAAGCATCGGCTTCCACAGTCAAACGGTGATATTTATCGGAAAGATTTTTGTATTCCACACTGTCAAATTCAACTTGAGCCATTTTGACAGCCACAGTATCTAGTTGTTCCAATAAACCCGTTTGATAGCTAAAAACAGACATCATTTCGTCAAACAAAGTTTTTTCGGATGAAAAATCGGCGTTTTGCTTCAAATACCCAATAGTAATTCCGTTCTTTACGGTCAAGCTACCGGAAAACAACACACCGCCTTCGGCTAAACAAGAAAGCAACGTACTTTTGCCGGCCCCATTGGTGCCAACAAGACCGACACTATCGCCTTCATTGATATCCAAATTAACGTTTTTGAAAATTGTAACATCGGCATATCTAAATTCAGCCGACCGTAATTGTAACAACATTTTTCCTCAATATTAGTTTTGACGGCAATATTTGGCCGTCAAAACAATTTATTTTGATAAACTTTCGCCAAGTTTGCTCCGTTTTTCTCGGTGAAAAACTTTCACCAATACATACAAAACGAACGGCATTGCAAGAATTTCCACCAAAAGCAACAAAATTTGCTCTCGGTTAAGCGTAGCATAAGTCAACAATTGGCTTAAATTTGGAACACAAATGCACGTTAAAACTATCGCGCAAATTGCAACGTACATAACGACTTTCCATTTGTTAAACGGTTTGCAAGTGTAGAACAACGCAAACAATCCGCCAAACGTATAAGATATCGTAACAAGCGTGCCCAGCACTTCGCCGGAATCGATAATTGCAGGTTCCGTCAACGCTTGCAACAAATAAAGCGACACCGTAGAAAGGGTAAACGTCAACGACGCAGGAATACAACGCTTCAGCACGTTAGCAAAGAAACGCCCCTTGATAACATTTTCGTTTGGTTGCAGTGCCAACAACGTTGTCGGAAGTGCCACCACCACCCAGTCCATCAACATAACTTGTAAATTTGTAAGCGGCGAGGTCATTGTCATGTTTAACACAAAATGTGCAAAAATCAGCATTGCATTTATCAAAATGACATAGACCGTTTTCATGAAATACATCGACGTTGCACTTTGTATGTTATTTACAACTCGTCTACCTTCAGCCACAACACCTGGCAATGCCGCAAAGCTGTCGTTCATCAATATCAAATGCGAAACTTTGCGCGCTGCATCACTTCCGCCGGCTAAGGATATTGAACAATCGGATTCTTTCATGGCAAGAATATCGTTAACGCCGTCACCCGTCATAGCAACGGTACTGCCGTTCTCACGCATAGTTTTTACCAAAATTGCCTTTTGTTCCGGCGAAACACGTCCAAAAACCGTGTATTTCATTGCAACTTCCCTAACTTCATCGTCAGACATCCCGTCCAAACTGATAAACAACTCGGCATTTTCCACGCCGACACGTTGTGCAATATTGGATACTGCCGTAGGATTATCGCCGGAAATTACTTTTATCGTAACTCCGTTTTTCACGAACCATTCAATGGTTTCAGCAGCATCATTGCGAATGTGATCTTCAATGACAATTACGGCAATGGGCCTTCTTATTTGAGGCAAGGTGTCACTGTTATAAATGGTTGTTGACGAATGGGCCAACAGCAAAACCCGCAACCCCTGTTCCGCATATTTCTTCACTAAATCATCCACACGTTGGTTGTGTGTTTTCAGTACGTATTCCGGTGCGCCAATAATGTACGTCCCCTCGCCACGGAAAGAAACGGCGGAAAGCTTTCTCTCGGAGGAAAAAGGAACTATCGATACAGGCTGCAAAGCCGGCTTCTTTGGACATCCGAAAAACTTTTTCAATGCCTTGCTCGTCATATTATCCGCAGCCAATGCAGCATTCATGCTAGAAACAATTTCTCTTACGGTAAGGGAGGAACTGTTTGCCGGGCGCAAATCGATACTTTCTTCCACACGCATCGTGCCATCGGTGATGGTACCGGTTTTATCCAAACAAAGAGTATCTACTCGTGCCAGCATTTCAATGCAATACAATTCCTGCACCATGGTATTTTGTTTTGCCAAACGCAAAAACGATGCAGCCAATGCAACACTCGTTAACAAAAACGGCCCGGCCGGAATCATGGAAATAATTGACCCTGCAGTGAAATTTAACGCTTTAATATCTAAATTAAGCAGGGAAAAGTTATCGAATGCGCCAATCGATTCGGAATAGTTGGGGCTGTGAATATAATTGTACGAAGCATTAACAACGTAGAGACCAATCGTCATTGGAACGACGACAATTGCCACGAACACCAAAATGCCTCGCAAAGATTTTAACATTTGCGAACGCGGCTTATTGTACTGTTTTGCCTTGCCGGATAAACTTGCAATGTAATTGAATTTTCCAACCTTGCAAACCTTGGCCGTGCAATTGCCGGAAACCACAAAACTGCCGGCGAACAAAACATCGCCAACACGCTTGGTTACAGCATCGCTTTCACCCGTCAAAATGGATTCGTTAACTTCAACAAACCCTTCGACAACTTCGCAGTCGGCGGAAATTTGCGCACCGTTTTCAAGAAGAACGATATCGTCAAGAACAAGTTGATCGACGGATATTTCCGATACGGAACCGTTGCGCAAAACTTTTGCTCTAGGTTGCGTTAAAAGATTCAACTTATCCAAGGTTATTTTTGATTTTATTTCTTGCACTATCGCAATTGCCGTGTTGGCAATTACAACGGGCAAAAACGAACATTGCGATGCCAATCCGTAAAGACACAAAACAACGGCGATCACCATGTAAATAATGTTGAAGAACGTGAAAATATTGGAAAAAATTATCCCAACAATGCTTTTTCCACGCCGAGTCGTGTCCAGGTTAACTAACCCTTGTTCTTGACGTAATGCAATTTGATCATCGGTAAGCCCCAAATCTTTAGACACGGCAAAACGCCCCACCGAATTCAATTCAGCAGGTGCCCTACTTTTGCGACGACGATTGCCGCTTTTAGTAGCGTTATTTCCCGTGATATTTACCGATTCACTCATACACACTCACTAATCAATCTTTTCGAATGCGCCGTTTTTGAACTCATAGATTGCTTCAAAACCGCTTTCTTGCAACTGATGCAACTGATAACCAAAGTTTTTTATGCGTTTCAACACAGTGACAGGACCACGCTCACGCAAGTGATTGCATGCCTGCATTGCATCCAATTTTTCCTTTTCAGACAAATTTTTAGGTAACAGCACAGCACATCCGCCGTTGCGTTTGAATACATCGCCTCTTTCTTGCATTAGCATTGCAATGCGTTCAAACCCAATGGAAAATCCGCATGCACACACATCCGTGCCGGTAATTTTTCCAATCATCTTATCGTAGCGACCGCCGCCGCCAACAGAAGAGGACAAACCGTCAATAGAAATTTCATATATCGTGCCGGTGTAGTATCCCATGCCACGAACCAAAGTCACGTCAAATACCACTTTGGCATTTTTGACACAGTTATTGGTGACATACAAAATTTCAGACAAATTATCTTTCACTTCCGTTGGCAAAGCGTCGCCCAATTCTTCGATACATTTTTCAAACGGATTTTCAGACGCAGTGATTCCGCCAATCAAATTGATGAAAAATTCAGCTTTACCGGGCGCAATTTCTTCGATTTCACGCATAACACCAACAACGCCGATTTTATCCAACTTATCAAGTGCAATAAACACTGACGGTCTTTGTTCATCTGTGAAACCACAGAAATCCGCAAGAGCATTCAACAATCTGCGATCGGAAATTCTCACCGTAACATTATCGAAATGCAAATTGGAAAGTGCCGTCGTCGTAGCCAAAATCAGCTCGATTTCCGCCAAATTGCTTTCCTCTCCTATCACATCGATATCGCACTGCATAAATTGACGGAAACGACCTCTTTGCGGACGGTCGGCGCGCCAAACGTTATCCATTTGAATAGACTTGAACACCGAAGGCAATTTCGCAACGTTGTTAGAATAAAAGCGAGCAAGCGGCACAGTTAGGTCGTATCTCAATCCCAAATCACACAACTCACCGTCGGAATGTTCCAACTTTTCGCCACGCTTCAAAATTTTGAAGATAAGTTTTTCGTTGTCGCCCCCTTGTTTTGAAGTTAAGAGCGGCAAGTTTTCCACTGACGGAGTTTCAATTCTAGTAAATCCGAAACTCTCGTAAGTTTTTTGGATTGTAGATAATATTTGCTGACGCAACGCAAATTCGTCAGGTAGAAAATCCCTCATACCTTTGGCAGGATTCTTAGGTAGCATTTTACACCTCTTTATTCGATGATAAATTTTTCCACACTTTTAGTGTTGTTTTCAATTTCTTTTGCGATATTTTCGTAGCCTTCACGCCCGAAAAGTGCATACGTGGCATTTTTGCCCCCCTCAACACCGGGTTGATTGTAAGTGTTCACGTTGAGCAACGCACCGGCATATGCCGTTTGCAATTGCAAAGCATAAAGCAATGCTCCAATGTTATATTCATTTACACCATCCATAACAATAGTTGAATTCACACGGCCTCGCAACGTGAGATTGTAGCGTGTGGCAAACAGTTCCTTGCTCATCAGCTCAGCAAGACTGTGTCCGCCCAAGAATTTTACGCCCGGATACTCTTGACAAAGGCTTGGAATTGTAACGTCCGAACGGAAATTTTCCACTTCCAAAAACGTGATTACCTTGTCGAAAGGTCCTTCGTTATACAATTGAACTTGACTGTGTTGGTCGGTAACGCCCAATGCCTTAACCGGGGTTTGTCCGCAATTCACGGTTTTGCCGTCGTTATCCACTTCTTTTCCCAACGATTCAGCCCAAAGCTGGCTGTACCAATCGGCAATATACTTCAAACTATCCGCATAAGGCATCATAACGTGAATATTTTTACCACGCTTGTAGAATTCATTCATCAAAATTGCACCGGCCAATGCAGGGTTTTTCAACAAATCGTCACTCTTGCATTTTTCGTCCATTTCACGTGCACCACGCAACATTTCGGCGATATCAATGCCAACAACGGCAGCAGGCAACAAACCAACGGGTGACAATTCGGAAAAACGACCGCCGACGCCATCGGGAATGAAAAACGTTTCAAATCCGTAATGTTTGGATAATTTTATCAAATTTCCGGAAAATTCGCTAGTAGTTGCAACAATTTGTTCATGCGCACGATCACCCAGTTTTTCCGTAAGCATATCCAATACGATCAAAAATTGACTCATCGTTTCACTTGTTGAGCCGGACTTCGTTATAACGTTGAAAACTGTTTTTGAAACGTCAATAACATCAAAAAGAGCATTCATTTTTTCAGGATCGACGTTATCCAATACGTAAAATTTGGGTGTTTTGCGCACGGATGCCGGCAACTCGTTGTAAAAAGAGTGCTTCAACGCAGTAAACACAGCCATGGGGCCCAATGCCGAGCCACCGATTCCCAAAACAACAAAACTCTCACACGAATTTTGAATTTTATTGGCATAAGCAACTATATTTGCCACCACTTCGTCTTGATTGTACGGAGAAAGCATCCATTCTTGCATGCCTTTTCCTCTTCCATTCTCAACAATTTTATGTGCAATTTTTGCCTGATCGGCACAACGAAGAAATTCTTCTTTGGATATTCCGTCAGCACCAACAACGTTAGACATCATGTTGCTGTAATCAAATTTCAAACTCATTTTTTCACCCCAAAATTTAATCAATTGTATATTTATCAAACAAAGCACGCAAGGCTTTGCAGTGTTCTCTGTTTGCGTGATGCAACAAAAATTTCACGTATCTTGCATCAATTTTGCCCACCGACATAGTGGATATCAACGGCGTTTCCCATGACCCATGCAACGTCATTTGCACAACGGGGTCATCTTCCGACTTGCCTGCAGATTTTGCTACAAAAATCTTCTTTATCGCCCACATAACAAAACGTATCAAGTGCACGTCTTGCATATCTTCGAAAGTGTTCAACAACGTGAATTCGCCACGTTTAGGCAACTGAACAGGCTGCTTTTTGTAACCGTAAAGCGCCTCGAACTGATCATCACTGATAGTGAACGTACCATCCACTTTTTTGAAATAATCAGGGTAGCTACGTTGATCGTCACCAACCAAGTTTTCGCCAAAAATCACGTCAACAGATTGCGTCAAAATCACATCTTCAACGTTTTGACAAATAGAAATTCCATACCTACCGTTAACGGCGACAAAACCACAGTTTGGCTTGTAGACGGAAAAGTCTCTCTCATTCAGTTTGAAAGTGACTGTTTGCGACTGTTCTTCATCCAACTCAATTTTTGCGAATGCTCTCAATTCACGTTTAGGACGAACAAGACCGCACGAACAATTGTCGACGTAAAGCTGAACAACTTCCGCTGCACGATTCCCCATGTTTTTAACGTCTACACTAACCGTGAAACCGTTTTCAACCGGAACAACCTTCAAATTGGAGTATTCAAACTTACTGTAAGACAGCCCGTAACCGAACGGAAACAGCACCGGAACGTTAAACGAATTGTAGTAACGATATCCGACAAATACGCTTTCGCGGTGTTCATCGAAGAATCGATCGTTAGCAAAATAGTTATAGCACGGCGTATCTTGCAATTTAAGAGGGAATGTTTCGGCCAAACGACCGCTAGGCGACACTTTACCAAAAATCAAATCGAACGCCGCTTCCATAACGGCTTCACCGCCCAAGTACATGTTTAATAGCGCCGAAACGTCATCCAACCACGGCATTTCAAAGGGCGAACCGCCGAATGCCACAAATATTATGTTGGCATTAGTCTTGTGCAATTCTGATAGCAGTTTTTGCTGATTTTGAGGAATTCCCAGATGCTTTCTGTCGTAGCCTTCACCTTCGAAATTATCCGTCAAACCACCAAAGAACAGCACGTTTTTATGTTTTTGAGCCAATGCAACCGCTTCAGACTGCAATTTGGAATTAATTACGTCTTTTCCAACACAGTACCCCTTAGCATAAGGTGCAGGAATTCCGTTATCGGAAAGCACTTGTAAGAAATTTTTGCATGTTGTGTTAATATGACTGCTGCCGGCCCCCTGAATCCTGGGCTTGGTGGCCAGTTCACCGATAACACAAAAATCGTCGTTTATCGAAAGGGGCAAAGCATTGTCGTTTTTCAACAAAACGGCACTATCGGCTTCAACTTTGCGACAAACTTCATGACGCTCCGCAACAGTCGTTTCAACGGACTTTTGCGTTTGTGCACAACGCTCCACCAATTTCGAAACTCGCTCGGCAGCCTCATTAAGTTTTTGCTCATCCAAAACACCGTTTGCGATGGCTTGAACCGCTGTTTTTCTGTGATATCCCGCACTGTCACCGGGCATTTCCAAATCCATTCCGGCGGAAATTGCCTTGGGTGTGTCGTAACACGCACCCCAGTCGGAAATCACCGCACCTTGAAATCCCCATTCGTTGCGCAAAATTTCCGTTAGTAGTTTGTGATTTTCCGTAGAAGAACAACCGTTAATTTTGTTGTAACTTGCCATGACGGAAAACGGTTGAGCTTTTTTAACAACGTATTCGAATGCCGACAAGTAAATTTCTCTTAAAGCACGTTCGTCAACAAAAGCATTCACTGTCATGCGGCGAGTCTCTTGACTGTTAACTGCAAAATGCTTCAAGCAACAGCCTATGCCACGACCTTGCATACTAATAACGTAGGCATTGGACATGTGTGCGGCAAGCGTAGGATCTTCGGAAAAATATTCAAAGTTGCGCCCGCACAACGGACTTCTTTTCACGTTAATTCCGGGGCCAAGTACAATTGAAACGCCTTGTTCTACCGCCTCATCGGCAATACAGGACGCAACCAGTTTGGCGTTCTCCACATTCCACGACGAAGCAACGGCACAGGCAGTGGGAAAACAAGTGGCACGCACACTGTCGTTTATATCAGCATTGTCGTTTTGTTTGCGCAGACCGTGCGGACCGTCAGAAACGACAATGGACGGAATATCCGCAACAGCATGCGTTTTCCATTGTCCGTCGCCGGAAGTAAGCAACACTTTTTCTTCAGTTGTTAATTGCGAAACATCTTTGAACATACAATCTTTCTCCCATACGCGTTCTATTTTAACACATATTGTGGTTCTTGTGTAGTATTAGCAAACAAAAATATTAATATTTATTATATATCTTATCAGCAACTCTCACATCATCGGGAAACTGCACATAAGTTCAAAAAAATTAAGTATAATTTCATCGTTAGTATTGAAATGCGTAAAACGATGCGATATAATAAAACAAAAACGATGAGGCTTACGATGCAAAACAAATGGTACAAAGAAAGTGTGTTCTATCAAATCTATCCACGCAGTTTCAAAGATTCCAATTCTGACGGTATTGGTGACATTCAAGGAATTATTTCCAAAATTGACTATTTGTGCAACCTAGGCATCGATGCAATTTGGTTTTCGCCGTTATATGCCAGCCCCAATGCGGATTTCGGTTACGACATTTCCGACTACAAGGCAATAAACCCAGAATACGGCACCATGCAAGACTTTGACAAAATGCTAAGTCTTTTGCATTCGCGTGGCATAAAAGTTATCATGGATTTGGTTATTAACCACACTAGCGACAAGCATGAGTGGTTTTTGCAAAGTAGATCGTCCAAAGATAACCCCTACCGCGATTACTACTACTGGAAAGACGGGCGGGGTAAAAACGGAAAAAGGCCGCCAAACAATTGGACGAGTTTCTTTTTGGGCAGTGCTTGGAAGTACGATGAAACGACACAACAGTGGTACTTGCACTTGTTTGACGAAAACCAACCCGACTTGAACTATTTCAATCCCAAAGTTATGGAAGAAATAAAAGACATCTTGCACTTTTGGCTGGATAAAGGAGTTGACGGTTTCCGATGTGACGTTATAACTTTGCTTTCAAAAACAGTCGGTTTACCCAACGGCAAGCCGTCCATTGCATTAACAGGAAGCGAACACTACATGGACGGCCCACGCATGGAAGAATTGCTAGGGCAACTGCAAGAAGTTCTCGCTCAGTACGATGCCTTTACCGTTGGAGAAAGCGTGTTTATTGACGTAGCAAAGGCACTACGTTACACAAGCGAAGATAATCCGCTGTTAGACACCGTTTTCGCCTTTGATCACGTTTCGGCAGACAATTACTTCGGAATCAAACAACTTGTAAAGCCTTTCAATTTGCGCCAACTGAAAAAGTGCATCACAACTTGGCAACACGGTTTGTATCAAAAAGCGTGGAACACGTTGTACTTTGAAAACCACGATCAAGCAAGAATTGTGGGAAGGTATTGCTCGGCAACGGAACATCGCACGGAAGGCGCAAAGATGATTGCTACGCTGTTAATGACGCTTTCGGGCACACCGTTTATCTACCAAGGTCAGGAATTTGGCACTACGTCCCCAAAAATGTCGGACATAAACGACTATCAAGACGTAGAATCGGTGCGAAGCTACAAACTGCTTTCCAAGGTTTTTGGAAAGAAAAAAGCAATGAAAAACGTCGCCTACTGCTCACGTGACAACGCCCGTGTGCCAATGCAATGGAGCGATTCGAAAAACGCAGGATTTACCGACGGAGAAACAACCTGGCTGAAAGTTAACCCCAACTACACCACAATCAATGCCGCTTCCGCCGAAGCTGATCCCGATTCCGTTTTGCACTACTACAAAAAACTTATTGCATTGCGCAAAAGTAACAAAGCATTTATCTACGGCGCTTACACCGATTTGTGTCCCAAAAACAAAAAACTTCTTGTTTATTTGCGGGAAAGTCAATACGGAAACATCGTCGTCGTGCTCAACTTCTCATTGCGTAACACAAAATTCAAAGTTCCGCCACAACTTACAAAACAAAACTACAAAAAACTAACAAGCAACTACAACGATAGCGCAGACTTTTTGCAAGACACCGTTTTGCGCCCCTACGAAGCAATTGTGTTTCAAAAATTCGACTGGTAACCGTTTTACCTGCGGCCAACTGTACGACATTCTTCAAAGAATAGTTTGAGACACAATTCCAAACAATAACGGCGCAACAACTGACTGCACAATATTTTTTAACAAAATCCAATAGTTTTGCTAGCAAACAAAATCAAGGGCTGACTACACGTCAGCCCCTATTATTTTGCACAAAAATAAAAATTCATTTTTCGCACGGTGTTTG
This sequence comes from uncultured Oscillospiraceae bacterium, assembly GCA_964483825.1. Taxonomy (GTDB): domain Bacteria; phylum Bacillota; class Clostridia; order Christensenellales; family CAG-314; genus Fimimonas. The sequence continues at coordinate 17,489 of CAZADD010000003.1, read as the reverse complement.
TTCATACCGAATATTTCTTACACATTCGAACAATGTTGAATTTCTAGACTCAAGAATTTTCAATTAAACTTTTCAAATAGTCGCTTGGAGGACTTTCCACATAACACACGTAAGGCAAGTCGCTGCCATCTTTCGGATAAATTTTTACCGTAAGCTTGCGCGTATCATCGCAGTAAACAACACAGTTTACAACCACGGTCGGCACGTATCCATCCTTTGTAACGGTAACATTCACCGCAAACCAATCTGTGATTGACGAATCATAACCGTTCTCAACAACAGGCAACTCGATTGTTGGCGAAAGCCCCTTGTTGTCTGTTAAAAATTTCAAGTCACAAACAGACACTTCCGCCCCATGCACGGGCTGATCGTACAAATCTACTACAGTTACTCGCAGCAACGTTTTCGAATTAGCTGCATTGACCGCCATTGCACCATCCAAAACAATAAAACAGACAAGCACAGCAAACAACACGGCAAGCGAAAATGCAACGTTTTTGAAATTAGCTTTTATCATATCAATATATTGTATTGTGAACAAATAAAATGTATGCCCAATCCACACACAAACGCCTATTTGAGCGAACAACCGACGGAATTATTCAAAATAACCCCAAAATACTCACGATAAAACAAAACGACTGTTACACAAACATTATTCGTTTGTTACAAAACAAATCCACACCTACATACTATCACCGATGATATAATTTGGGCGTTGCATATATGGCTCATAAAAGAAAAATAATCACAAACGTAAAAACGACAGAATAAAGTACTTTAACACAATTCCACAATATTGAATTCCATTTAATTCAAAACATTTTCAAACTGAAAACAACTCGCAAACGCCAAGCGGCACAGCAACAAAATCCACTACAAACACTTAATGACGGCACAAAGATTCTAACACCCAAAATTTGGCGTTATTCCTACAAAGAAACTACTCCGCAACACTCTCGCAAAACAACACATTCACCTATTTCAAACCCATTTAACGCTGAGACATAACTCTTTTACCAACATTTAACAGCTCCCCCAAAGCTATTTTACGGCGTACCAGGTTGCACAAAACTCTAACTGAGGCAAACTATTTAGTACACAACAAAAACCTGTACCGAATTTGACAGAGAAATTTAACAAAAAAACTGTCCCCAAGAAACTCTCACGGGACAGTCAAAATTACCCATATTCAACAACAAACATTATGGAACTTTTGCGCACAAAACATTAGTTCTTGCCACCGTCGTTGATGAACAAAACTCCGATTGTGTTTGCACCACAGTGGCTAGTAACGGTACAACCTGCCGTTGTCTCCAACACTTCATCAAAAATTCCCCAAGATTTTACCGTTTCCACAACACTTTGTGCAATATCGTCGTCCATTTTTGTGTGCGTCACAAAACAGCGTTTTTTATCAGGACAATTGAATGTTTCGCGAACAACGCCGACATACTTATCAACACAGCGCTTGTAACGACCTTGACTTTTCTTCCAAGTATCCATTTTGCCATCGGTAACCAAAATGCTTGGGTTAATGTGCAAAATATTTGCACCAAAATACGCCAAGGAAGAACATCTACCGCCCTTAAACAAAAATTCCAACGAATTGATGATGAAAGACGCTTTAACGGACTTTTTACGCCCGTTTGCTCTGTCAACAATGTCTTTCGCTTTCATTCCGCAAGCTGCCATATCACACGCATCCAGCACCAACAAACCTGTACCCGTCGACAAACTGCGAGAATCCACCGTGTACACGTTTTTCAATCTAGATGCCGCCGTCGTTGCGCTATTGTATGATGCCGACATTTCACCGGAAATGTTAAAATGAATAACGGCATCATATCCGCCATCCAAAAACGATTTGAAAAACGCTTCGTAATCATCAATACTGCGTGAGCCCGATTTGGGAAGTTGCTTTGTTTCTTGATAGTACGCATAGATATCATCAGGCGAGATTGTTTCCCCGTCCAACAAATTGCGGTTCCCCAACGCAACAAACAAAGGCATAATGCCAACATTGTACTTTTCAATTAGCTCCGGCGACAAATCGCAAGTGCTGTCAGCAGTAATTTTGATTTTCATAATAGTTCTCCTTATCGTAATAATTATATAACACTTTTCTTATGTTAAACTGAATTTATTGTTGAAAACATACATCCTTGTTTACACATTCTTCGCAACTTTTCGGGCACTCGACGACAGATTTTGCATTTACAATACGTCCAACGCCCACCACAGTGCAATCATCGGGAACATCCTTTAATACAACGGAATTTGCGCCTATTTTAACGTTGTTTCCAATGGTAATGTTGCCCAAAACCTTTGCGCCTGCACCAACGATAACGTTGTTTTTCAAAGTAGGATGCCGCTTGTTGTGCTCCTTGCCGGTACCGCCCAATGTTGCATTTTGGTATATCGTGCAATTATCGCCAATTTCGGCGGTTTCGCCAATCACAACGCCGTGTCCATGGTCTATGAACAAGTTTTTGCCTATTTTTGCAGCAGGATGAATTTCAATACCGGTCAAAAATCTACTCCAAGCGGAAACAACCTTAGCAAGAAATTTCAAGTGAATTTTGTGGAAAAAGTGAGCCACACGGTAACGAATCAAAGCGTGAACTCCGGGATACGTCAGCAAAATTTCCAATGCGTTTCTTGCCGCAGGATCACGTTGCATTATCGATTTGAAAAAGCCCGTCTTTTTTGCCATTCCAAACTCCTACTTAACAATCAATTTTTTGCACGTTGCCAAGTGTAGTGATAACGCCGTCTTCAACAATTATGCCGCCTTCGTGCCACATTTGATACACCGGCAAACCCAGTTGACCAGCTGCACGCTTGGTGCACTCATTTTGTAACGGTGTGTTAAGGTAGTGAACTTCCAAATCGAAGCCACCAACCAGCCCAAGCCCACTGTCAATACTGTACTCGGCATAGTCTTCGTCGGGAGTAATGTGGTACTGCTGCAACTGCAACATTGCACCTGCCGATGCCCCCGCAACAACGCCACGGAAATTTTTCACGTCGTCAACAATGCCTAACTCATGCAAGCGGCGAACAGCTTTTTCAGGCATTCCGCCCGTAAAGAACAAAACGTCCGCTTCCGAAATTAAACGGTGAAAATCCGCAGTCTTATCGTAACAGTTGAGCCATTTTACGTCACTTTCACTGTGCCCGTAGTACAAAAACGGGCGCAAAATATTATCGTACTTTTCACCGCCCTTTCCATAGAGCGTTAGCCAACTGTCGTTATCCCAAATTTGACTTTCACGGAACGCCAACGGAACAATCAACACTCGCTTATTGCGAAAATACTTGTCCAATTTGCCTTCCGTCCAACTTTCGTGAAAGTTGTAGTAATTCAAAAGAATGTTTACCATGTTTCAACAATTAATACAGCGTTACGCCGTCCTTAGATACGTAAGCATAGGCAATTTTGTGTGCCGCAGGCTTATTTGCGCCGATACGAATAGACTTGCCAAGCAACGAAACGGCGTCGCTCAGCCCTTTTTCGTTGTGATAAACTTCACACAACACGTCGCCTTTCTTTACAGCCGAGCCCAATTCAACCTTCATCACAACGCCGACGGAAAAGTCTATTGCCTCGTCTTTTTTCATTCTTCCGCCACCAAGCAAAGTGACGGATCTGCCAATATCAGCGGCATTTATGCTGTCAACGTAGCCGTCCGATTGTGCCAATACTTCAACTTTAGTGCCAAGCACAAATTTTTCGGGATGCAAAATATAACTTGCGTCACCGTGCTGAGCTTCCACCATTTCAGCAAACTTTTGCAATGCACGTCCGCTGTCGATAGCATCTTGGAAAGCAATTTCAGCTTCTTTTTCGTTGAATTTGCCCGATAAACACAAAAGTTTGATGGCAACTTCCCTAATTTCCCTGTACAAGCGACTTTTAGCACCTTTCAACACTTCAATAATGCCAATCACTTCCAACGCATTGCCAACAAAGTCCGAAAGAGGTTGCTCCATGTCCGTGATAAGCGCACCGATCTTCTTGCCGGCACGACTACCGATTTCCACCATTTTTTGAGCCAATTCCAGCGCACTTTCCTTAGTGGGCATAAATGCGCCACTACCGTACTTAACGTCTAACAAAATAACGTCCGAACCGGATGCAAGTTTCTTGCTCATTATACTGCTGCAAATAAGCGGAATAGAATTGACTGTGCCGGTAACGTCACGCAAGGCGTAAAGTTTTTTATCAGCAGGGGCCAAATTTGCCGTTTGACCGATAACCGCACAACCTACACGCTTCACAACTTCGAAAAATTCTTCTTCCGATAACGCCGTGTCGAAATGCGGAATGCTTTCCAATTTGTCTATCGTTCCACCGGTGAAGCCCAATCCGCGACCGCTCATTTTTGCAACGTAGACGCCACAGCATGCCAAAATGGGAGCCAACGCCAACGTTGTGCTGTCGCCAATGCCACCGGTAGAATGCTTATCGCAAACCAAACCGCCCAAACGGGACATATCGACAATATCACCGCTGTGCAACATTGAATCGGTCAAATCAAACGTTTCACGATCCGTCATTCCGTTCAGCAAAATTGCCATCAGTAGCGCCGATGCTTGATAATCCGGAATACTACCATTTGTGAAACCGTCTACAAAATAACGAATTTCTTCGGTGGTGAGTTCTTGCTTATTCTTTTTCTTTTCAATAACGTCCAATATCGTCATGTCAGACTCCAAAATGTTATTTTCGAACAGCCAATAAAGCCACCCGAATTATAATTATACTATGAATTTGCTATTTTTTCAACACTTTTGTTTAATTTTGCGAACAAAACACCACAAAATTTTGCAAATAAATGTCTTGAAATACAAACGCTCTGCGCAGCACAAAAAGATTGAAACAAAATTTAACAATAATCAACTCGTTTTGGCAACAATATCACACGCAAACGGTTACAGATTTGCCGTTACATGTTCAACCTTCCATACACACAAATCTTGCAAATAAACACCTTGCAATGCGAACGCATCACTCAATACAAAATAGTTTGAAACATAATTAAACAATAGTAAACTCGTTTCGGCAACAATATCACACGCAAACAGTTACAGTTTTTCCATCAAATACTCACCTTCCATACACACAAATCTTGCAAATAAACACCTTGCAATGCAAACGTACCCAACAACACAAATAACTGAAACAAAATTTAACAATAATCAACTCGTTTTAACAATATTGTGCATAAACGGTTACTGCGTGGCCATTATATTCTCAACTTTTCACACGCAACACTGCCATTAAACAAAAAAAAGAGGCAATGAAAAACTCACCACCTCTTTACAAACACGCTACCAATCTTCGCTGATATCAGTCTTTATGTCTGTGTAAAAATCTTTGTACTTTTCCTTGAACTTTTGTGCATCGCTGCGCTCGTCCTTGCGTTCAGCATCGCACAAATCCAAGCCATCGTCGTCTTGCATTTCCGAACGGCGCATAAGTTCATACATCGTGGAACTACTTTTCATCATTTTCACCACCCAAATTATTCGAAACGCTATTTTGCGGAGCAACCGTCGCAAGTGCCCTTTTCTTTTTGAAACGGGAATACGACGGATCAATTTCTCCGGCCCGTGTTAATGCCCATTTTGTCAAAATCGGGCCCACCAATTCGTAAATCAACACGGCGCACATTGTGATAGTAACAATTTTTGAGCCGATATCCGCAAACGATTGGGCCATTTCAGGATTATCCGCAAAACGGTTGCCCAAACTTACAAATTCTTTTTTACACATGGTTGCCATGCCGATTGCAACGCCGGCTTGCGGAAACAACGTGATGCCCAAGTATTTTCGCACCTTTTCGTCACTTTTTGTAACCGTTGCGCCAAGCACCGTGCCGAAATATTTTCCCAAACAGCGAGCCAACACGTACAGCACAATGCAACATACGATGCCCCAATTATTGAACATACCAAGGTTCAATTCCGCACCGGACAAAATGAAAAACAACATCAAAATGGACGGCGTCCAACGATCCACGCCTTCCATCATTTGCACTGCCTCGTTGCGTAAATTTACAAACACAGCTCCGGTCATCATGCAAACAAGCAAATCGGACAGTTTGAACGGACATCCACAACTTTCCTTCAAAAACTCAAACAGTTGACAAATGCCCAAACTCAAAAATACGGCAATTAACGATGCTATCAAGCGGTTATCGCGCGACTTGAAAAACCTTGGAATAACCGAAAGTAACGTACCAATTAACGCCCCAACCATCAGCGACGCCGCAATTTCCACCAACGGCCAAACAAGAATATCCAAAATGCTTATTGCTGCTGCCGCCCCGGACGAAGCAACGCTTGTTGCCCAAGACATTGCAATGTTGTTGGAAATTGCAAACACAACCAAACCCACGGCATCGTCCAACGCAACCACCGGCAGCAACGTTCCCGTCACAATGCCCTTTGCCTTGTACTGACGCACCACCATTAGCGTTGCCGCAGGTGCCGTTGCCGTAGCAATGGAACCCAACACTATTGCTTCGTAACCGGCCATGCCCAACGAAGGGAACAATGCGCCGGCAGCTAGCAAAACAACGTCCACACAAATTGTTGCAAGCAACGCTTGACAAAAGGTGATGACGATTGCGCTTTTACCAATTTCTTTGATATGTGACAATTTGAATTCCACACCAATGGAAAACCCGATAAAGCCCAATGCAACGGAACTGATAACGGACAAACTTTCGAATGCCTCGTCAGCCGAAGGCACAAATTGCCCCAAAGCGTACGGCCCAATAATAAGCCCCACTACAAGGTACCCGGTAACATTGGGTAGCCCGATAATTTTCATAATACGCGTGGAAAGCAAGCCCAAAATTAACGCAACTGCAATAAGCAACAATGCATTCACCCTCTTTCACCTCCTGTTGCAACGCACATTTTTTCAAATCCTTGACATTTTAGTACTAATGCCCGACAATGTCAAACGATTTCAAGTTGAGAAAAGTAAGAAAATTACAACGTCAAAAACAACACATTCTACTTGAAATTTCAAAACATGAAAAATGCAAAACTGCTCGCAAAGAAATAACTTTGCAAGCAGTTTTATTCCAATATTGAACATTGCAGGGCACGTTCCACCGCTATTTGCAATTCATCCAATGTGCCATTGTTAAGAATTGTTTTGGTTGAATGGCAAGTGTTTTGCATTTTAAGTACGGACAAAACGTTTTTTTCATCCACGCCGTCACGCTCGGTCACACGACGAACAATGCTGTCAACGGAACTTTCCACGCACCAAATTTCATCCCAGTGGTACTCAAACGCATCAATAACGGGAATTTCAACAAAAACCAATCCTTCCGTTTGGGAAATTTTCTCATCCAGCAGTTGTTTTATCCTATTCCAAAAAATTGCACTGTACCGTTCGTGCAAGTTTTCGTCGGCAAATACCGTTTCACGAACAAACTTGCGGTTAAGCTTGCCGTCCACAACGCTTTTTGCACCCAACAAATTTTCAACTTGCAACAAAACGTTTTTGTCCTGTGCAACCTGGCGAGACAAACGGTCGCAATCCACAACGGGAAAATGTTTTTCGGCAAGAATTTTTGCAACGGTACTTTTTCCGCTACCTATTTTGCCTGTTAGCGCAACAACTTTACGCTTCATACAACGTTTTTCCCTCCTCGGTTTCCGCAACCAAAGGACAAGCCAACTCTACGGCATTTTCCATTTGTTCCTTGACAATTTTTTTCACAGCTTCTGCTTCTTCGGGATAGCAATCCACAATTATTTCGTCGTGAATTTGCAAAACTATTTTGCTCTTCAAGTTGTGTTCCTTGAGTGCGCTATCCACTTTGAGCATGGCAACTTTCATTATGTCGGCAGCACTTCCCTGCAATGGCATATTCATTGCAGCACGCTCACCAAAGGAACGCAAGTTGAAGTTGGATGATTTGATTTCCGGAATTTGACGTCTGCGCCCCGAAATTGTCGTCACGTATCCCAACGTTTTTGCTTGCTCTACCGAACCGTCCAAAAACGCCTTGATTTTTGGGAAACGTTCAAAGTACAGCTGAATGTATTCTTTAGCCTTCTTTTGACTGATTTTCACGTTTTGTGCCAAGCCGAAATCGCTTATTCCGTAGATTATACCAAAATTGACGGCTTTTGCCATTCGACGCATATCCTTGTTTACAAGTTCGGCAGGAATTCCCATAATTTCCGATGCGACCTTGGTGTGAATATCTTCGTTATTTTTGAAACTGGCAAGCAAATTCTCGTCTTGCGAAAGTGCCGCCAACACGCGCAACTCTATTTGCGAGTAATCTGCGCCCACAAACACACCGTATTTTGGCTTGAACAGTTTGCGAATTTCCTTGCCGATATCGTCACGAATGGGAATGTTTTGCAAGTTGGGGTCGGAACTGGAAAGCCTTCCCGTTGACGTAAGCGTTTGGTTAAACGTTGTGTGAACAAGCCCATGGCGCACCAACGGCCTCAAACCGTCCACGTAAGTACCCAGCAGTTTGGAAACCTTTCGGTATTCCAAAATTTTTGCGACAATCGGGTGCTTATCCGACAATGGTTCCAAAACTTCGTTGCTTGTGGAATACCCACGATGGTTCTTTTTGCCGTGCGGCAATTCCAGTTTTTCAAACAGTATCTTGGAAAGTTGAACGGGGCTGTTAACGTTGAACGTTTCGCCCGCCATTTCGTGAATTTCATGCGTCAATGCGTCCAACGAAGTGTGCATATCACGAGACATTTTTTCTAGCAATACGCAATCCACCTCGACACCTTCCGTTTCCATTCGGTAAAGTAAATCGGAAATGGGCAATTCAACCTCTTGATACAACTGCAACACGCCGTGTTCAACAAGTTGACCGTTCAATATTTGGGATAACGCAAAAATACCTGCTCCGCCGCAACCGACGCCATAGGCATCGGCAAGACTGGCCAAATCTTTGTGGGAGCGGTACTCCACCAAGTACTGCATCAACGAAAGATCGTACTTTACGTTAGCAATTCCCGCACCGACGCCGCGTAACAAATGTTTCAACGTCTTTTGGTCGTAAACGATTTTATCCGCACTGTTGTTCAACAAAGGTTTTAGCCTATCAAAAATAATTTGTTCCGTCAGTTCGTCCAAAAAGCTTTCCGACACCACCACAACGAATTCTTGTTCTTCGTTGCAAGCAAGAAAGACGGTTTTGCCGTCGAAATGAAAGGAAAAACACGGTTTTGTTGAAAAATCCGCAACGATATTCTCAAACTCAACCAACGTTGTTACGGTAACAGTTTGAACGTCTCGCTTTTGAGCTTGAGTTACCTGTTCGTCAAATTGCAAACGGGAAATAAGGGTGCGAAATTGCAACTGTTCCAAAGTATCCTTCACTTCCTGATTGAGCGTATACAATCCGCAACTATCCAAATCGTATTGAATATCCGCTTTGCGCACAATTGTTGCCAAAGTCTTGCTGATGTAGGCCATATCTTTGCCGGCAAGCAATTTTTCTTTTAACGAAGTTTTTTCACTTTCCACGTTAGCATAAAGTGTGTCGATATCGCCGTACTTTTCTAGCAGCGACGTTGCTGTTATTTCGCCAACACCTTTTACACCGGGAATATTATCCGCAGTGTCGCCACGCAACGCTTTGTATTCGATTATTTGTTCCGGCGTGAAACCGTATTGCTTTTTCAAAAATTCCGGAGTTACGCTTTCCACATCGGTAACACCTCTTTTGGTAAGCAACACCGTTACGGAATCTGAAACAAGTTGAAGCATGTCTCTATCGCCGGAAACGATGTAATTTTCGTACCCGTTATCCAGTGTGATCGTGCCAATGATATCATCAGCCTCTACACCGGGCTTTTCAACGACGGTAACGGACATTTTTGCCAAAATATCGTGCAAAATTGGCATTTGCGCCGCCAAATCGTCCGGCATACCCTTGCGGTTGGCCTTATATTCCGCATAAACGTCCTTGCGGAAGTTGTGTCCGTGCATATCGAATGCAACGACCAATTTGTCGGCCGAATAATCTTGGCAGGCCTTGAACAAAATGTTCAAAAATCCGTACACGGCATTGACATTTCTGCCTGTTTTGTCGTTTAGCGCAGGCAAAGCAAAATACGCTCTGTTCAAAACGCTGTTTCCGTCTATAAGTAGTAGTTTAGTCATAGTGCTCCTAGTTAATTTTGCGTGCTTTTTGTAAAATGGGTTTCAAAAACTGTCCTGTGTAAGTGTTAGTTTGGGCAATTTCCTCCGGCGTTCCTTGCGCAATGACAGTGCCCCCTTCATCGCCGCCTTCTGGCCCCAAATCGATGATATAATCGGCAACCTTAACAACGTCAAGGTTGTGCTCGATAACTATCACTGTGTTACCGGCCGAAACAAGCCGTTGCAAAATCGTGATAAGCTTTGACACGTCGTGCGAATGAAGCCCTGTGGTAGGTTCATCCAAAATGTAGACGGTTTTGCCGGTGCTACGCTTGGAGAGTTCCGTTGCCAACTTAACACGCTGCGCTTCACCGCCGGAAAGCGTTGTTGCGGGTTGTCCAAGCTTAATGTAGCCCAACCCGACATCGTAAAGCGTTTGAATTTTGTTTTTGATGCTTTGAATGTTTTCAAAAAATCCAACGGCTTCTTCAACGGTCATATCCAGCACGTCGGCAATAGTTTTGCCCTTGTATTTAACCGCCAATGTTTCACGGTTGTAGCGTGCTCCGTGACAAACTTCGCACGGCACGTAAACGTCGGGCAAAAAGTTCATTGCAATGCGCAAAATACCGTCACCGTCGCAATGTTCGCAACGCCCGCCTTTCACGTTAAAACTGAAACGCCCCGAATTGTAACCGCGTTCTTTTGCATCGGGAGTTGCCGCAAACAAGTCGCGAATAAGGCCAAACACGCCGGTGTACGTAGCCGGATTGCTGCGAGGCGTGCGCCCTATGGCACTTTGGTCGATAGCAATAACTTTATCCAAATATTCAACGCCGCTAATACTGTCACAAGCAATATCCTCGGCACGGGAGCGGTTAAGTTTTTCCGAAAGATACGGCAGCAATACTTCGTTAATCAAGCTACTTTTGCCGCTACCGGAAACACCCGTCACCAAGCACAGCGTTCCCAACGGAATGGATACGTCAATATTTTTCAAGTTGTTTTTGCGTGCACCGTGAACAGTCAAAAAGTTGCCGTTTCCCCTTCTGCGCTCTTGTGGCACAGGTACATAAAGTTCACCGCTCAGGTACTTGCCGGTAACGGACTCTTTGCAATCGATAACATCTTGCACAGTGCCTGAACACACAATTTCACCGCCGTGAACACCGGCTCCGGGGCCGACATCAACCACGTAATCGGCGCTACGAATTGTGTCTTCGTCGTGCTCGACAACTATCAACGTGTTTCCAACATCACGCAAACGCTCCAATGTGGCAATAAGTTTGCTGTTATCTCTTTGGTGCAAACCAATGCTGGGCTCATCCAAAATGTACAACACGCCCGTCAAACCGCTTCCGATTTGAGTGGCAAGACGAATTCTTTGTGCCTCTCCACCCGATAGCGTACCTGCTGCACGGTTAAGAGTCAAGTATCCCAACCCAACGTCCACAAGAAATTTCAATCTTGCACAAATTTCTTTCAACACCATGTTGGCTATTTTTTGACGAGTTTCGTCAAGCACAAGTTCCGAAAAGAATTTCAACGAATTTGCAACGGAAAGTTCACCAACTTCCCAAATATTCAAGCCGCCAACCTTAACAGCCAAAATTTCTTCTTTCAAACGCTTGCCGTGACACGTTGTACACGGTTTATCCACCATGAATTTTTCGTATTCTTGGCGTGTCCAATCGCTTTTGCATTCGGCATGGCGGCGTGTCATCATGGGAATAATTCCTTCCCATGTGGTATTGTAGGTTCGTCCGTCATCCAAATGACAAGTTAATGTTTCACCACCGTTGCCGTACATAATTGTGTTGTACGCGGATTTTGACAGTTCACTTACGGGAACGTCACAAGAAAAACCATATTTTAGCGACAGTGCATCGAAAATTTTTCGCATCCAACTTGCTGCACCGAGATTAAATCCCAACAGTTTTACTGCACCTTCGTGCAAACTTTTAGACGTGTCCGGCAAAATTAAACGTTCGTCAAATTCCTGTTTGAACCCCAATCCAAAACAATCGGGACAAGCACCAAACGGACTGTTGAAAGAGAATGAACGCGGTTCCATTTCCTCTAGCGTAAAACCGCACTGAGGACACGCAAACTTGTTGGAATAGGTCGTTTCAACTCCGTTTGCCGAAACAACCACAAGACCTTCGGCCAACTTCAACGCCGTTTCGACGCTATCTGACAGCCGAGTGTTCATTTCCGGCTTGACAACGAGCCTATCGACCACCACCGACAAATTGTGTTTGACGTTTTTCACCAACTTGATTTCTTCGTCCAGTGTGCGCAATTCTCCGTCCACAACTATGCGCACAAATCCTTGTCGACGCAGCTGTTCGAAAAGTTTTTGAAATTCACCCTTTCTACCTCGCACGACGGGGGCCAAAATCATAATTTTTGTGCCGTCGGCAAGCGACATAACTTGGTCGCAAATTTGATCCACTCCGCTTTTGGCAATTTCCAAGCCGCAATGCGGACAATAAGGAATTCCCACACGCGCAAAAAGCAAACGCAAATAGTCGTAAATTTCCGTGACGGTGCCAACCGTCGAACGAGGGTTGGACGACGTTGTTTTTTGGTCTATACTTATTGCCGGGGAAAGACCTTCGATGCTCTCAACGTCCGGTTTATCCATTTGCCCCAAAAACTGACGGGCGTAACTGGACAAACTTTCCATATAGCGGCGTTGCCCTTCGGCAAAGATAGTGTCGAAAGCCAGCGAAGACTTGCCGCTACCGGAAAGCCCCGTGAACACCACCAATTTGTCTCGTGGAATGCTCAAACTGACACTTTTGAGGTTGTTTTCCTTGACATTTTTTATTACTATTTCTTTCATAGTACCTCATAAACTTAGAAAAATGAATATAGAAACGTATTTTGCGTCAATTTATTTCTTTTTCTTGCGAAGTCGCTCCAATTGTTTGGTAAGTTGCATCACTTCTTCTCGCAAAGCAATTGCCTTTTCAAAATCCAATTGATTGGCTGCGGTTTTCATTCTTGCAGTAGCATTTGCAACTTCACGTTCCAAATCCTTAACACTTTTCACTTCGTCGTTTTTCTTTGTGATTTCCAGTGTGTTTTCAACAAAGTGCTGAATGGTTTGGGGAACAATGCCGTGTTCCAAGTTATATTCGTTTTGAATTTGTCTGCGCCGATTCGTTTCACCTATGGCCCGTTTCATGCTGTCCGTGATAACGTCGGCATACATTATGACGTGACCGTCACTGTTGCGTGCCGCTCTACCGATAGTTTGTATCAATGCGGTGTCACTGCGCAAAAAGCCCTCTTTATCGGCGTCCAAAATGGCAACCAACTTGACTTGCGGCATATCCAGCCCCTCGCGAAGAAGGTTTATGCCCACCAAAACGTCAAATTCACCTTTTTTCAGTCCGCTTACTATTTCAACACGTTCTAGCGTGTCAATTTCCGAGTGCATATACTTAACACGAACGCCTTGTTTTGCAAGAAAATCCGTCAAACTTTCCGCCATGCGTTTAGTAAGCGTTGTTACCAAAACTCGTCCGCCGCCATCGGTAACGGCATGAATTTCACCCAGCAAATCGTCAATTTGCCCTTTGACAGGACGCACCTCAACGGAAGGATCCAACAATCCGGTTGGACGAATTAACTGTTCCACAACGTTATCGGCACGGTTCAATTCGTATTCGGCAGGAGTTGCCGAAACACAAACCAGTTGCCCCAACCTAGAATCGAACTCATCAAAAGTCAGCGGACGGTTATCGAATGCACTGCGCAACCTAAAACCGTATCCCACCAAGTTCATTTTGCGTGCTCTGTCGCCGTTGAACATCCCACGAATTTGTGGTATAGTCATGTGGCTTTCATCAATGAAGGTAATAAAGTCTTCGGGAAAGTAATCCAACAATGTGTAGGGAGGTTGCCCGACGGCACGACCGTCAAAGTAGCGAGAATAGTTTTCAATTCCGCTGCAGTACCCCATTTCTTGCATCATTTCCAAATCGTAGGAAACTCTTTGCTTCAAGCGTTGTCCTTCAATAAGTTTGTTGCAATCAAAAAAGTTTTGTGCCTCGTTTTCCATATCCTGTCGAATTTGTCGCAAAGCACCGTCCATAGTAACGCCTTCCACAACGTAGTGGCTGGCAGGGAAAATGATAACATGTAACAAAGTTGCAACTGTGTTCCCTGTCAAGGCATCAATTTCGGATATTTTTTCAATCTCGTCACCCCAAAATTCCAACCGAATGGCATGGTCGCTGTACGAAGCCGGGAAAACTTCCAAAACATCGCCACGCACCCGAAAAGTTCCGCGATGAAAGTCCATGTCGTTTCGCTCGTATTGAATGGAAATAAGCTTTTTGATAACTTCTTCACGCGAAACGCAATCTCCGGGACGAACGGACAAGCTCATTTTATAGTATTCCCCCGGGGCACCCAAGCCATAAATGCACGAAACGCTTGCCACAACGATGGTATCCCTTCGTTCAAACAAACTGCAAGTTGCCGAGTGGCGCAATTTGTCTATTTCGTCGTTAATATCTATTTCCTTTTCGATATACAAGTCTCTTGAAGGAATGTAACTTTCCGGCATATAGTAGTCGTAGTACGAAACGAAAAACTCCACGCGATTTTCAGGAAAAAATTCACGAAATTCGTTGCACAATTGGGCCGCTAGCGTTTTGTTGTGACAAATGACAAGTGCAGGACGGTTCGAATTGGCAATGACGTTTGCCATTGTGAACGTTTTTCCGCTGCCTGTCACACCACGCAGTACTTGCGTGGACAAACCGTCTTGCAAGCCTTGCGTAAGCGACTTTATTGCTTGCGGTTGGTCTCCGCAAGGTTTATATTTTGAATGCAACTTGAAATCCATATCTTCCCCAATTAGTCACAAATTTTCGCCATCGTTAAAAGCACAAATTGCAGCACTGTGCGTGCAATTAAGAGTTCAATTTGTATATCTCGTACAACCCTTTCAAGGAAAGTTGACGATCGATGTGATCAAAAATAGGTTCCACACCGCTAACAACTTCCGCCAAACCGCCGGTAGCAATAACTTTGGCATTTTTCAACCCGGTTTCTTTCTTTATTTGCTCAATCATGTAGCGAACTTGCCCCGCAACGCCAAAAACCACACCGCTTTGGATGGCCTTTTTTGTGGATTGTGCCACAAACTTGGACGGAATTTCCAATTCCACACTGGGCAGTTTTGCGGTGCAACGAGACAAGCTTTCAATGGTCGATTTCAATCCCAACGTGATTGCTCCGCCAATAAATTCTTTTTTGTCGTTAACGACGTTAAACGTGGTTGCCGTGCCAAAATCCACCAAAACAAACGGCGCGCCGTACTGCTTTTCGGCCGCTACGCAAGTTATAATTCTGTCACTGCCCAATTCTCTGGGAAAATCGTACTTTATTGCCAACCCGGTTTTAACACCAACGCCCACAATAAGCGGTTTGATGCCAAAAACGTGGCTGATGACGTTTGTGAAAGTGTAATCTAGCTGCGGAATAACGGACGAAAGAATTGCACCGTCAATGCTGTTTTCGTCAATTTTGGAATACCTTAACAGCTGCAACAACAGTGCTATATATTCATCGGAAGTACGCTTAACGTCCGACGACATTTTGAAGGACTTTGCCAATTTGCCGTCATGCGTAAACAAACCAATCTTGATATTTGTGTTTCCTATATCTACCGTCAAAATCATATTTTCACCTTAATTTTCAGCTTTTTCATTCGTGTTGTTTCTCTTCAAATTGTTGCCGTCAATGCCCAATTTCAAACCGCGACGAACGCCAAGAACAACGTAGGGCGACAAGATCATGGAAATGAGATATTCGGGAAGAATATTCGTGTACAAAACCACCTTGATTGTCGTTATCAGCGAAGAATAATCCATGCCGGCAATTTGCTTGCAAAGGTTCAAAGTAGTTAAAAACAAAGTTGTGTTTGTAAGTAATCCAAAAAAAGTCGCCACAGACATACACAGTACTTGGCGCAAACGCATCCTTTTTAGCTTAGTTGTGCAACGAAGCAAAACACGGTAAGCAGCAAATGCCACAAACCCCATAACAATTCTAGGCAAAATTGTGATAATAGGCCAAATATAAACAGGAAACGCAGCTACCGACGACGGAAAAATAAATTCCTTAACAAAAGATGCCAAACCGAACAGTGCACAGGCACAAACGCCGCTCGTCCAACGGTTCTCCAAATAACAAAAAGAAAACGTAACCAACAGTACGCACGCCGCCGTTGCAGTAGGCAAACCAATACCAATCAGTCTGTCTAACATCATTGCAACAAAAATGGTAGCAAACATGTTGGCATATACGGCAACTCTGTACGCTTTACTCTTATTCACCATAAAACCTCAATTTCGTCCGCAATGCGGTGCGAATATCTTTTATTGGCAAAAGATACAAAAATTCGAAGTATCGTTCGCAACAAGCGATACGACCTAGTATAATTTTACCACACCGACGGAAATTTTACAATAGATTTCAACTTATCCGAAAACTTTTCGGTTGCGAAGTTTTCGATAACGCTCACTGAAAATCCCAAATGAAAATGCAAAATACACACATTGTTCAATAGCGAAATTTTGTTGAAAGTCGTGAACATGTTCAGTTGGAAAATTAGATTGTTGAAAAAGAGTAAATACAATATGCTTCACACAAGAAATAATGTCAAAACAAACACTTGTAGCACAACACTTGGCACGACTCAATTTTCACCACACTTGCACCGCCACAATAAACAAAAAGCATAATGCTGACACTTTTCCATAACGACCGGACAGCACATCGCAAAAAAAGCATAAATAAGCAATGTGCAACGACGCAAAGATTAAGCCGTGAATTTGGAAAGAATTTTTGGAATTAAATTTAGTTTGTGAAAATTAACTATTGAAAAATACATGTGCACAACATTACACAAAAAACAATTTCGAAACAAACACTAGTACACCACTTGAACACAAACACTTTGGAACACTCACGGCACGCATCGACAGCACGCAGCAACCCAAAGAAACAAGAAATGAACTACTTCACCGAAATAAAACGGCAAGTATTGTTTTGAAAGTAATTACAAGCATTAAATCCAATTCATGAAAAATCAACTATTTAAGAATGCTTATGCAACATTTTACAAAAAACACTCAAAAATACATGCTTATGCTGCTACACTTTTAGCTGCAAATTTTTATCACATTTGCGCCACCACGCTTCAATTTGAATACACTTACACCCATGCTTTACACAAAACGCAATTTTAATATGGTTGCACCGCGACACAAAACATAACACAGCTGCAACCGGCGCACAAATATGCCAC
>CAZADD010000002.1:2633-71034 GCA_964483825.1 uncultured Oscillospiraceae bacterium | reverse complement strand
GAAAACGTCCAGGGCATTTTTATTGCTTGTTTCACCAGCATGGGCGATTCTCACATGCAACAAGTTGCTTTGTGACGCGAACGCTTCGCTAGTTCGCTATTCCGTCGCGGCCGGTACAAAAACAATAACGTACAGTAAAATTCGATTATTGGTTAGATTGCTCCTTACGAATCGCGTCTCCCCTGCCAAGCCTTGGATAATGAAAATGTCCAAGGCATTTTTTTTTGTTTGCATCTCTATCATGGGCGATTCTCGCACATAACAAGTTGCTTTGTGACGCGAACGCTTCGCTAGTTCGCTATTCCGTCGCAGCCGGTACCAAAACAATAACGTACAGTAAAATTCGATTATTGATTAGATTGCTCCTTACGAATCGCGTCTCCCCTGCCAAGCCTTGGATAGTGAAAACGTCCAGGGCATTTTTATTGCTTGTTTCACCAGCATGGGCGATTCTCACACGCAACAAGTTGCTTTGTGACGCGAACGCTTCGCCGGTTCGCTATTCCGTCGCAGCCGGTACAAAAACAATAACGTACAGTAAAATTCGATTATTGGTTAGATTGCCTTTGCGTAGTTTGCGTAAAACAAAAACGTCCTTACGAACGTTTTTGTAAAGGCTCACGCCTGTATAAGTTTACTAATTCTTCACAATTTTGCGTGTGACACCGTAAAGGAAATTTGCAACACGACGTCCGCCCCTACCCTTGAACATTTGAAGGGCAATTGGCGTGAAATAACGCATCTTTTTGCCAAAACGCTTGTCGTGTTTCAGACAGCGTATCCACATTTCACGAATATCCTTTTCCGCTTGCTCGGATCCGTTCAGCCGTGCACTGGCAGTCGCAATGGACATAAGCATGCGGCACTCGTGGTACAAGTACTTTCCGCGCTTTTTGTTTTCGTGTATTTCTTCCGCCATGTTGTATTTACAAAATACCTGTTCGCTAACAAACAGTTGTTGCGCATATCTACGTGCCAGCACGTCACTTTGCACCGATTGGCCTTCTCGCCCAATAAAATACCTGTACAAATCCACATTCAAATAGCAAAACGTTTGCACATGTTTCAACGGTACGTAAACGAAGTAGTTGTCTTCATAAAAAGTATGCTTTGGGCAAACAACACCGCAACTGCGCAACAATTCCGTATTGAAAGTTACCGAATGCAGCGTGAGATATCTACTCAGCCTGAATTTGCGCGTATCTTTCCAAACGGTTGCTTTGCCGTTTTTGAATTCGTGGCCATATTCTATCACGTGGTCGGCAGTGCCATCGGTGTGAGTGTACACGTAGTTGGTGACGAACATATCCACGTCGTGTCTTTTGATGCTTTCAATCAGTTGTTTCAAGGCATTTTCATCCACCCAATCGTCGCTATCAACCACCCGGAAATAACGCCCTGTGGCCACTTTTAGGCCGCTGTTAATTGCTTCACCGTGCCCACCGTTGGGCTGATGCACCACCTTCACGGTTTCAGGGAAATCTTTGGCGTACTTATCGGCGATTTGAGGTGTTGCATCGGTGCTTCCGTCGTCTACAATTATTATTTCAACGTCTTCCGCACAGCGCAACAAACTGTCAACGCAGTGATTGACGTAGTCGGCGGAATTATAGCAAGGAATCGCCACCGAAAGACTTTTCATACAGACCTTCCTTTCCCCAATTTACATCGGGGTGTTTTTTTAGACAAAAATTCAACAAACTTACTTCTTTTTTGCCTTACGTTTTTCAAGTTTTTCCAACTCGGCTTGAAAATCCAAGCCTTTTCTATTGCATTTTGCCTTAAGTTCGGCAAGTTTTGCTTCTTCGGCAAGGCGATCGGCTTCTTCCTGTTCAAGGCGCAAACGTTCGGCCGGATCAATCCATTCAATACCTGCTGCTTCCGCCGCCAATTTTTGGTTTTTCAAAATGGTTTCTCTATCTTGCTTAGAGAACTTTTCCACGCCGTTGAACAGCATCAACACCGCACAAACGGCGTATAGTACGCATTCAACCCAAATGTAGCAAAACGAGGACATTGCACTGTTTGTGCCGGCCTGTGTTAAAGCATTAAACAAACTTACAGCCAAAGGCGTGGTTACTATCATCACGGAAGAATATATTCCCATTGTCAGGCCGTCACAACGGAATCCGTTGCGTGCCTCGGCGTGATCCAACGTATCCGAAATCATAGCAAGCAACATGTAGCAACCCGGTGCCGAGCCAAATGCTTTGAAGAACACCCCCACGGCCACACCTACAAAATTCGTGCCGCTTACCGCACAAATGACGTTGCCCACTACGTTAGTCAACAAACCCGCAAAGACAACAAAACGTTTACCTATCTTGTTGGACAGCGGCCAAACAACCACAACTGCCAACGTCATCGGCACTGCACCAATTATGTTTATTAGCGACATCGCCAATTTTGAAAGATCACCGTCTGCTGCCAAACTGCTTAAAAACGAACAATCCAACGTCTTGACGTACTGTGCAAGAGCGTTGTTCTTCATTGAGCCTGCAAATTGAAACAAGGCACAAAAGCACAATATTATCCACCAATACTTATCCCCGGAAACAGCCTTGAACTGTTGTTTCATGGAAACCTTTTGTTTTTTTGTATCGTCGGACGTTACAATTTCTTCGTTTACTCTTTCACGAGTAAAGAAATATTGCAAGATTATTGCAAAGAACGCAATGATACCTATCGCCAAGAAAATGAAAAACCACACAGTGCGCTTCTGCGCCGATGAATCCGTTTCCTTAACCAAAAATCCCAGCAAAGCAGGCACTACCATTCCGCCTGCTCCCACTGCCGCCGTTATGGCCATGTTAGACGCCGAAGCAAGCAAGCTGCGCTGTTTTCCGTTCCTGGTGGAAACGGGCACAAGCGAGCTGTTTGCCGTGTAGTACAACGGATATGCTACTGCGTAGAACAAATTGTATCCCAAAGCCGTGCAAACCATTGTGGCAATGGGGTTTTCCGTCGGTTCGAACATAAGCGGCAATGCAAACATCAAAATGCTTACCGCCGACATAACTACGGATGATAGCAAAATCCATACACGGGCTTTGCCGGCTGCGGTGTTTGTTTTTTGAATCAATTGTCCTGCAAACAAGTTGCCCAATACAATGAACACGGCAGATAACACCGGCAACAGCGACAAAAATGCCGTTACGGCCATTTTCCATTCCGCATTGGTTAACAAATCTGCGAACAAAACGTCTGTATAATAGTTGTTAAGCAAACCACTACTAAATACACCGCTGGCAAGCAATGCGCCTAACGGTCCGATAAAATACCCGAAAACAAGTTCCGTCCATTTGACGTTGACGGATTTAACCCTACTTTTTAACAGTGTGCTGTTAAATATTTCCTTTTTCACACGTACCTCTCAAAACAATGAAAATTGTCCTAGCGTTGTACTCTACCGCTAGCATCTCCACCCACAAGCGTTTCCACTTCCGAAAGCGACACCAAGTTGTAATCACCTTCCACAGTGTGTTTAAGTGCACTAGCCGCAACGGCAAATTCAATTGCACGTTGAGGTTCGTACCCGCTTTTAATGGCAAATATAAGTCCACCGCCAAAACTATCGCCGCCGCCCACTCTATCCACAATGTGCAAAGGATACTTTTTGCTAAAATACGCTTTACCGTCGGTGAATAACATTGCCGACCAATTGTTATCGTTTGCGGAAATACTTTCCCTCAAAGTGATTGCAACGCCCTTAAAATTGAATTTTTCTGCAAGTTTTTTGGCAACGGAAACGTATCCCTGTTCGTTTAATTTGCCGCTCGTAATGTCCGTGTTTTCCGCTTCGATTTCAAAAACGTCTTTTGCGTCTTCTTCGTTTGCAATGCAGTAATCAACGTATTTGCAAAGTTCGCTCATTGTGGCTTGCGCTTGTTGCTTGCTCCACAATTTTTTGCGGAAATTCAAGTCGCAAGAAACAGTCAATCCCATTTGCTTAGCCACTTGCACGGCTTTTAGCGTTAACGCAGCCGTTGAACCGCTCAATGCGGGGGTAATTCCCGTGAAGTGGAACCAATCGGCACCCTTAAAAATTTGTTTCCATTTGAAATCGGATTTTTTTGCCGTGGCAATTGCGCTACAGGCTCGATCGTATACAACCTTGCTTGCACGCTGACTTGCGCCCTTTTCACAATAGTAAATTCCCACTCTATCGCCGCCTCGGACGATAAAACTAGTATCTACACCATATTTACGCAAACTGTTAACGGCAGCTTGTCCAATCTCGTGTTGCGGCAACTTGCTGACAAAAGCGGCCGGCATGCCGTAGTTTACCAACGAAACCGCCACGTTTGCTTCAGCGCCGCCAAAGGTTGCTTCCAAGCAATCCGATTGAGCAAAACGCAAATAGCCTTGTGGCGCAAGACGAAGCATCAATTCTCCAAAAGTAACTACTTTCATATTGTACTCTCCAAATTTATATTTGTCAAAGCTTATGCCGCTTATTAAGCAGCATCGATAATTTTGCATATTTCACGACAATTTTCAATAACGTCGCCTTTCATCATGAATGAACCGCCAACGGCATAGATTTTGTCGTAATCCAAAAACTCCTTCAAGTTGGATAAATCCACTCCGCCCGTAGGAATAAATTTCACTTGCGGAAAGGGCCCCGACAATGCTTTTAACGCCTTCAAACCGCCATAGACGTTGGCCGGGAAAAACTTGATGACGTTAATTCCCAATTCCAATGCCGCCATAATTTCCGTTGGTGTTACGCACCCCGGATAGTAAGGTAAGTTGTGTTTTTGGCACACCTTGGCAACGCTTATACTAAGTCCGGGCGAAACGATAAACTTTGCACCGGCTTTTACGGCAGCTTTTGCTTGTTGTGCGTTGACAACGGTGCCGGCACCCACGTTCATATCGGGGAAAAGCTTCGTAGCCAAAGAAATGGCTTCGGCGGCACAAGCTGTTCGGAACGTTATTTCAGCGCAGTTAACCCCACCTTCACGCAAAGAGCTTAGGATACTTTCTGTTTTTTGCAAGTCGCCAATGACAACGACCGGAATAACTCTATCTTGCATATTGCACCTCCGTCACACACCGCTGTACGACGAAAAACCGCCGTCGATAGGCAACACCACTCCCGTGATAAACGATGAAGCACTGGAAGAAATGAGCAACAACGTTGCACCTGTCAATTCCGAAAAGTCACCAAACCTTTCCATAGGCGTTGCGGCAAGAATTTTTGCCGTGCGCTGTGTGGGTGTGCCGTCGGCATTGAACAACAACGACTTGTTTTGTGCCGAAACAAAAAATCCCGGAGCAATAGCGTTAACACGAATGCCCAATTTTGAAAAATGTACTGCCAACCATTGTGTAAAATTACTCACGGCGGCTTTTGCAGCGGAATACGCCGGAATTTTTGTTAACGGCGTGTACGCATTCATACTGCTTATGTTCAATATTGAACAACCGCTTTTTCCAATCATATCCTTGGCAAAGACTTGCGTCGGCAAAAACGTGCCGGTAAAATTCAATCCAAACACAAATTCCACACCGCTTTGATCCAACGAAAAGAAGTCTCCTTCGATATCACTTGTGGAGGCATATTCGTTTTGGCACGTTGCGCGAGCATTGTTTCCCCCTGCGCCGTTAATCAACACGTCTACCGTGCCCAATTCTTGCACTACAGCATTGCGAGCTTCGACGATACTTTGTTTGTTTAGCACGTTACACTCGTAAGCACGGACAACGTACCCTTTTTGACAAAGCTCGTCAGCTACCTTTTGAGCTGCAGCCTTGTTCAAATCCAACAACGCAATTTTTGCGCCGTTTTGGGCGATTGCGTCCGCCAAGCCGCTGCAAATTACGCCGCCTGCACCCGTTATCACCACTACCTTGTTTTTCAAATCTTCTGTGTAAAAAGGTACTTTCATATTCACTTCCTATATTCATCACACCCGAATTTCGGGCAAAAATGTGCAAAATGTTACTTTGATTGTTCAAACGCTTCAAACAAGCCGTTCAAATAGGTTACGCCTAACGCCCTATCAAACAAACCGTAGCCTGGTTTTCCGTCCTCGCCCCAAACGTTGCGACCATGATCGGGACGCACATAGCCATCGAAACCGTGTTGAACCAACTGTTTTACTATTTCGCCAATATTCAAGTCGCCGTCCGCAGTGCGGTGCCCTGCTTCGTAAAAATCTTTTTCACCGACGTACTTCAACTGACGAATGTGCGCAAAGTAGATTCTATCGGCAAATTCCGCAGCCATTTCCGGCAAATTGTTGAAACGACCAGCGCCTAAACTACCGGTGCAAAAGGTTATTCCGTTGTGCTTGTTTGGCACTGCGTCAAAAAGTTTAACGTAACTTTCGCGACAAGTGATAATGCGCGGCAATCCAAACATATCCCACGGCGGATCGTCGGGGTGAATTGCCATGTTTATGCCTGTTTCGTCACAAGCCGGCATAATACCGTTCAAAAAGTAGATTAAATTTTCAAAAAGTTGAGTGTGTGATACCGATTTATACTCGTCAATCAACTCGCTGAGTTGTTCCGACGAATAACTTTCGGCCCAGCCGGGTAAATGCAAGTTTTTCGGGTCTAACGAAGTTGAAATTTGATGATTGTAGCTTAAACTTGTGCTGCCGTCGTCCGCAACACGCTTCAAATCCGTGCGCAACCAATCCAACACGGGCATAAAGTTGTAACAAATGCACTTAACGCCGAATTTCCCCAAATTTCTTATTGTTTGGGCGTAGTTTGCTATAAGTGCGTCGCGAGTAGGTTTGCCCAGTTTGATATCTTCGTGCACGGGAACGGATTCGATAACCTCCATTTCCAAATGCGCTTCGTCACATTGCTTTTTTAGTTCGGCAATGGCGCTTTCTCTCCAAACTTGCCCAACGGGAACATCGTACACGGCCGTTACCACACCGCTTACACCGGGAATTTGTTTTATGTACTGTACCGGTAGACAATCGTTCTTGCCGTACCAACGAAAAGTCATTTTCATTTTTTATTTTTGCCCCTTAACTTTTGTTAAATGGAAGTATACGTTGGCGTGATACCGAATTTTTCAGCCAACGTTACGTCCTCACCGAGAATAAATTCTTTGCAATCGGGTTGAATACCTGTCAAAAAATATTCCGCTGTGTTTTATCCTGCATCGTAGCCCGTCACGTTGTAGATACCTTGACGGAAGTGCGGATCGTCACGCATATGATCGGGAACATTGCGGAACTTCTTCGATGCTAGCACAAAATCGTCGTCTGCAAGCGTATCTTGAATGATGTGGTTCACCAAGTCGTTTTTAGTTGCATCAAGAGCGCCCTTTGCGTACTCGCTAGGCGTAACGATAGAGCACTTGGAAATTCCCCTACCGTCACCACGTCTTGCAAACCGTCCACAATGGATTTCACGTAGCCGAAATAATCGAAATTGCCGTTTTTCCAGTTAGATTTGTCGCTTTCACCTTGACACCACACCATGAACACGTGCCAACTTCAACATTGTTTTGTTCCAAATAGTCCAAACAAGCGTTCAATCTGCGAACGACCTCGTTGAAATAGCTGGTGCCGGGTACCCACTGCAAAACGGACGTTGCGCCAACGCTCGTTTTCACTGCAACCGCAAAATGCGAACAGCACTGGAACAACTAGCAATAAACAAAACTTTGCAAGCGTTTTAGTTTTTCTAGAGTGACGTTCCAATTTTATTTACCCAACAAAATGTTGCGTACGGCTGTGTAAGTTTGCACGTCAACGCCAATGGAGACGAAGTACGCTTCCGCACGCTGTTGAAGCGTTTCGCCGGCGTAATCGTGCAATCCGAAAAAGGTATTTTTGCTGTTTGACGGAGATTTCAATTCGCCAATATTTCCAAAATTGCTGAACAAATAGTCTTTGAGCAAATCTTCTTCACTCATGCCGCACAAAGCCCCCAAAAGGTAGGAAACAAGTCCTGTTCTATCGGTGCCGATGTTGCAGTGATACACCAATGGATAGTTGCTTTCATCTGCAAGCATTTCCATCAGCGTTTTTATTTGTGCGGCGTTGTCGCCTGTTGCCGCCGCATTGCCGTTCATGGGCAACGCTACGTAGGTGACGCCGTCTATCATGCTGTAACATTCCACACCTGCAGGATAGCCATTGCGGTTGTCCAAGCGAAAATCTACTTCCGTTTTGATTCCCAAAACCTTTGCTTGCGCGCCCCCCAAAGCCGTGATTTCAGATATGACTTCGTTCGGTTCTGTTTTGGAAGATTCTTTCCCCGGTGCATAACTTGCGTTCAGCCTTGCACTGCGATACAGCAAGCCTTGTTTGATACGTTTGCCACCGATAGTCATCCATCCACCTATATCTCGAACGTTTGTAACGCCGTCCCAATAAATGTTGCGCGGTCCGTTTTCCGCCGTGGAAAATGTGCCAACAGCTGAACTTCTTTCGCCACACAACACCTTCCAAAAATAAGTGGTTGCAATTTTGAGGTTATAAACCTCCAAACTGTCGGTGCTTGCGGAAAAGGTTTGCTTTTGAGCAAAATCTACCGTTTCTGAAATTTCCACCGTGAAATTGTCGCCGTTTTTCTTATCCGTCCATTTCAAAGTGACAGCAAGCGGTTTGGATAAATCTGCCGTACCTTTCACTTCATCCACGTCCGCATCCGGCGAATACCCTTCGTTGAACATAAACTCCAAGTAGTAGTTTTGCAGTTCCGTGTGGATATCCAACGGCTGTGAATAGACGTACAAAACAATGGTTTCGCCACCGCACGCCGCCAAGCACAAACAGCAACTGATTGCAAACAAAGCGCAAAGCGCCAAACAAAGTTTTCTTTTCATATAAACTCCTGTAGACTTTCACAAGTCTGCAATGCGTTGTCGAAAAAGTGCATTGCGCACTTGTATGGTTGCAAATCCTTCTCCCCGACGAAATTGTCGGGGAGGAATTTGCAGAGAAAAAATATGATTACTTACTCATTGCCAATTGAGCGGCTTCAATAAGAGCTGCAACGTCAGAAGGAATAACTCCGCCCTGTACAAGACCGAAACCAGTGATTACCGTTTTATTGCTGTCATATCCAAACATAAAGAACGATGTTACAGCATTTCCCTTTTCAAGAGCAAACGTCAAATTGAGGTTATCGCCGATTGTTGCAACAAATCCGGTTACGGCATCTCTTGCTGCCTTGTAATCCGCATCAAGATCATCTTCCGACCAGTTTTATACAACATGTTTGTTTCCTTTTGGCTGTCCGTTTTAACCTCCACAAATTTCGACTTTGTTGAAAAAGTGCAAATTTTTGCAAATTTGGCCAATTTTTATGAGCAAAAACAGCAAAAACAAGACGTTTTTGACAGAAGTCGACAACTTGTCATTTTATTCTGTCAAATTATACCACAGCATCGTAGTTGTGTGCCATTGCAAAATTTATTGAATTATATTGCAAAATTTCTACAAATGCTTGTACAATCGCAAAAATGCTGTTATAATGTGTGCATGTTTAATTTCACCTACAATAATATTGACTTTGCACACAAATTGGGCAAAGCCAGCGAACCGGAAAACGACTATAACAAACACTTGCACCCCTTTAACGAGCTTTTGTACTTTATTGAAGGAGATGTGAAGTACAACGTGGAATCGGAATCCAAGTTTTTGCAAGAAGGGGACCTTATTTTAATACGTCCGGGCAAATATCACTTTGCGCAAGTAAACGACAAGTGTCGGTACGATCGGTACGTCTTGAAATTTCCCGATTCGGTTTTGCCGCGGTGGCTAATTCCACGGCTAAAACAGCAAAACTGCTTTTTCGGCAACGTGAAAAAGTACTCGTTGCTATTCAGCCAGTTGGATTCTTATCACGCAAACTTTGCCGACGAAGAAATTTACACGCTGTTCACGTGCGAGTTGACAAAGTTGCTTATTTTGCTGTGCAAAGAAAACAACGAAACAGCAACAAACAGCAACGGTTTTATTGCACAACTGACGCAATACATCGACGAGAACTTGCAATCTTCCATTTCGATTGAAACGCTGAGCAAACAGTTCAATTTTTCCAAATCGTACATCTCCAACGAATTCAAACACATAATGAAAATTCCCATTATGCAGTATGTGCGACACAAGAAAATTATTGCCGCCCACCAAATGATATTGGCCGGCGAGAAAAAATCTGCGGTTGCCGAAATGTTCGATTTCAAGGATTATTCCACCTTCTACCGCGCCTACGTGAAAATTATCGGGCATGCACCAACAAACAAAAACACAATGTAAGTGTAACAGCGTTCAAAAAAAAGTGTTTTTTGCAATAGTTTTGTAAAAAAAATGCAATTGCTTTCCAAACGGCATTAAGTTATCATATAATTCGGATAGACTTGTAAACACGGCTATCCGATTTTGTTTATTAAAACGGAGAAAATATGAAAACTGTTCAAAATATTAACGATAACTGGCTGTTTAGCGATTTCGACGGCAATGTGGAAAAAATAAATTTGCCCCACACATGGAACAGCGAAGACGGCTGCACAGGTGGCGACAACTACCGCAGAGCTACTCATTGGTACAAAAAGACATTGGTGAAACCTGACGCCGACGTTGTGTACCTAGAAATTAAAGGAGCCAACTCCACCGCCAAAGTTTTTGTAAACGAACAACTCGTTGCGACCCACCAAGGCGGATTTTCGGCTTTTCGCGTGAATGTAACACAATTTTTGAAGGAAGAAAACGAAATAACAATTGAAGTTGACAACTCCAAAAACGAAAACGTATATCCTCAAACGGCAGATTTCACCTTTTTTGGCGGACTATACCGTGACGTTAATTTAATACTTGCACATTCAACCCACTTCAACCCCGATTTTGGCGGAAGCAACGGATTAAAAGTTACCCCCACAAAGCAGGATGAAGACAAGTGGAACGTGGAATTTTCCGTACAAATAATTGGGGAAGGCAATGCCGTTTACAGCATTTTTGACGGTGAAACACTAGTTGCTCAAGGCGATACGCCGCAACTGACTGTTCAAAATCCACGTTTGTGGCACGGATTGAAAGATCCGTACACCTACACTGCAACTGCAGCAGTGTACCGTGACGGTACGTTGTGCGACGAAATTTCAACGGCGTTTGGCTTCCGTACCTTCGAAGTGACAAAAGACGGCTTCTTTTTGAACGGTGAAAGTTACCCGTTGCGAGGTGTGTGCCGGCACCAAGACAGAAAGGGTAAGGGATACGCTTTGGAAACTTGCGACCACGAAGAGGACATGCAACTTATAAAAGAAATAGGTGCAAACACAGTGCGACTGGCGCACTATCAGCATGACGATTACTTCTACGACTTGTGCGACAAAAACGGACTTGTCGTGTGGGCGGAAATTCCCTACATTTCCCGTCATATGCCACAAGCCAACGACAACACGGAATTGCAAATCACCGAACTGGTGAACCAACAATACAACCATCCTTCCATTGTTGTGTGGGGAATTTCCAATGAAATCACTATGTTTGGCAAGCACAAAAAGGATATGCTGGCTCAACACGTGAAACTAAATGACCTTTGCCACAGTTTGGATAAAACAAGGCTTGTGACTCTTGCATGCTATTCCATGTGCGCACCGGGCAACAAAGTTGCTCACTTGACGGACGTTGTGGCATGGAACTTATATTTGGGATGGTACGTGCCCTTCTTTTGGTTGAACGACCTTTGGTTTTGGTACTTTAGAAAGCGTTTTCCGAACAGACCGATTGGACTTTCGGAATACGGAGCGGAAAGTATGCCAAACTTGCACAGCATTCGCCCCAAACGCGGAGACAACACGGAAGAATATCAATGCTTATATCACGAATATATGCTGAAATTTTTCCAACACACCACCTACTTGTGGACGACTAACGTTTGGAACATGTTCGATTTTGCCGCCGATGCAAGAAACCAAGGCGGAGAGCCGGGCATGAACCACAAAGGACTTGTAACCTACGACCGTCAACTGAAAAAAGATGCATTCTACCTTTACAAAGCATATTGGAGCAACGAGCCGTTCGTTCACTTGTGTGGCAAAAGATTTGAGCGCCGCACGGGCAAGAAATTGAAAATTAAAGCTTACAGCAACTGCCCCACCTTGGAACTGCTTGTGGACGGACAAGTGATTGCGACAAAAACTTGCGACAAGGTTTTTGAATTCATCGTTCCCATGCAAAAGGTTAACAATATTACTGTTCGTTGTGGCGAATTGCACGATGAAGCAACTTTTGAACACGTGACGAAAAAGGACAAGCGTTACACTCTTCAAAACACGAATACGAAAAATTGGCAAAAATAAAATTAACTAATGAAAAAAATGTTGACAACCGGCAAAAGCGCCTTGAAACGGTTAAAAATAATGTTTCGACAATAAACGTTGTGGCGCATTCACTTAAAACACCATCTGTTGCAAACCGTTTGGCATTGAAGCGTTTTAATTCGTCACAACTAGTTTTGAATTAAATTTTAGAAGTTAAAAAAATATTTGATAATTAGAAAAGGAGCCCAGGTGAGCTCCTTTTTACTTTTGTAGATGAAGTTAATTTTCGCACCGAAAATTCGTTCGTTAACGAACGAAACAAGTGGGCATAATGCAATTAGTCAATAACAATTGTTTCCACATTTGCTAGCGCATTGTTTACAAGCGTTTCAACGTCCAAAACACTCTCGATTTTTTCCACGGTTGATAGGCGAGGTTTCGTAACGGGGCGTTTGGGCAAGAAAATTGTGCAACAATCTTCGTAGGGAAGAATGGACGTTTCGTAGGTGCCGATTTTTTCGGAAATTTCGATGATATCGTCCTTATCGAAGCCAATAAGCGGACGGAAAACGGGTAACGTAGCAACGGAATTTGTGCTAGTGATACTTTCCAAAGTTTGGCTTGCAACTTGCCCCAAACTTTCGCCGGTTATCACTGCGCCGGCACCGTTTGACTTAGCCAAACGCTCGGCAATGCGCATCATGAAACGGCGCATAATTGTGATCATATATTCTTCGGGGCATTTTTCGTGAATTTCCGTTTGAATTTCAGTGAAACTTACCACATCAACGGTCATGTGCAAGGTGTACTTTTTAACGATTTTGGCAAGATCCAGCACCTTTTGGCGTGCTTGCATGCTTGTATAGGGGAAACTGTGAAAATGTACGGCACGAATGGTCATTCCACGCTTTGCCATAAGATACACTGCAACGGGGCTATCGATACCGCCCGAAAGCATTGCAATTGCTTTACCGCCGGTACCAACGGGCATACCGTTCACGCCCTTGATGATATCTCTGAACACAAAAGTTTTGCCGTTTTCACGAATATCGATATTGACAACAGCTTGCGGATTGTGTAAATCGACGGTAAGTTTGCTGTTTTGCTCCAAAATGTCGCCACCGATTTCAGCCGAGAGTTGCATGGATTTCATGGGGAAACGCTTATCGGCACGGTTGGTATTAACCTTGAAAGAACCGCTTGCGGGCGCTACTGCCAATGCGGCACGTTGAATATCTTGGTAGTTGGATGGTACTTCTTCCGCAACGCTTAGCGAGTGCACGCCAAACACGTTTTTGATAACATCGATAAGCTGCGGCAAGAGCGATTCGTCGAAGTTGCGAATAACGTAGCGAGCGTTGCTGCGCGCAAAATCGAATTTGAAATCTTTCAAAGCAAATTTCAAGTTGGAAATAAGGGCACTTTCAAAATACTCCTTGTTGTTGCCTTTCAAATGAATTTCGGAATAACGAACGATAATAACTTTCATGACAGTCTCCGTAAAAATGTAGTTTGATTAAAACACGTGCATAGTTTTGCGCAACGATACGACGCATTCGGCAAGTTTTTCAGCAAGAAGACACACTTCTTCTTCGGTGTTGTACTTGGAAAAACTTATGCGTATGATACCTTCGGAATAATCGACGGGCAAGCCTATAGTTTTGGCAATGCGGCTTTGCTTGTTTTTGGAACTGCACGCCGAGCCTGTGCCGACGATAATTTCGTAGCGTTCCAACATGTGCAAAAGCACTTCGCCTTTGATGCCGGCAAAAGCCAAAGACATTATGGCAGGGGAACAATTTTCCGTGCAGTTTTCACGCCAATTGGTAAGCGGCGCAAGAGCGTTGCGAATAATTTGCTTGTACTTTTCGTAGCGAAGGGAGTTTGCTTGCACATTGCCTACTGCCGTGCGCAATGCATGCGACATTGCAATGATTGCCCCGACGTTCTCAGTGCCCGAACGCAAACCTTTTTCCTGTCCGCCGCCCAAAACGATGGGATTGGGGCGCAAAAAATTTGAAGTGATAAGTGCGCCAACACCTTTTGGGGAATGGAATTTGTGCCCCGAAAGAGTGTAAACATCCACGCCGAGATTAGCGATATTTACGGAAATTTTGCCGACAGCTTGAACACCGTCGCAAAACGTGATTGCTTGGGGCGCAACGGCCTTTACACCATCATTCAAAAGTTTTACGTCGTTGATGGCTCCCGTTTCGTTATTGACGTGCATAAAACAAGCCAAAACCGTTTGAGAATCCACCTTGGACAAAAAGTCTTGAACGTCGATATGTCCATCGCGTTGCACCTTGGCAAAACGCACTTCTATGCCCTTGTTTTGCATATCCATCAGCACGTTGTAGACGGCCGAATGTTCCGAAGCGGTTGCAACTACGTTGCCCTTTTTTCCACGAACAGTGCCAACAATACCAATGTTATCCGATTCCGTTCCGCCCGACGTGAAGTACACGCCATTGACGTTTGCGCCCAAAAGTTTTGCCACTTCACTGCGTGCCGCAGCAATATCGTTTGCAACTTCCATGCTATACGTGCTGCGTGCGGATGGATTGAAAAACTTTTTTGTGGAATATTCCACCAACGTTTCAACAACGTCGTCATCGGCACGGGTTGTTGCACAATTATCAAAATACTTAATCATTTACAACCTTCTTATGATATTATTTCAAGCATAATATTCTTCAAAACTTGATTTTCCGATACAATATCGATTTTTTGGGTTACGTTACTTCAAAGTAGCTACAGTCACACCGCTTTCGCCTTCACCATACTTACCCAAGCGGAATTCCAAAACATTTTTGTTAGAACGCAAATATTGATGAATTCCTGAACGCAAACGCCCGGTGCCCATGCCGTGGATTATCCAAACTTGACCAATTCCGGCCAAAACGGATTGTTCGATAAACGCATCGACATTCGCCACCGCTTCGTCCACACGCTGTCCAATAACGTTAATTTCATTATTAAAGCTGCGCGTGTTAATTTCCGTTTTAGGTTTATCCGAACGCGGCTGATAGCGTGAAATTTTCCTTTTTTGCTCGGAAACACATTCGTACAAGTCGTCGGCGGAAACTTCCGAAGATATTGCGCCGAACTTGACAAGAATGCGCTTGTAGCCCTTGATTTCCGCCACCTTTACCTTGACGTCCAACTTTTTGGAGAACACCACGTCGCCGACATGCAATTTGTTGAAATCAACTTTGTTACCGGTGAACACAACCTCGTCACCATCATCGGCATCTTCTTCAGTCACAACGTTTTTCAGTTCTTTCGCCTTCGCTCTTGCGGCAAACAAGTCCTTGTCCGTAACGTCAGTATTCAAAATTTGCTTCAATTCCGATACTATTTCATTCGCCTTTTCTTGGGCTTTTTCAACAATTCTCTTTGCTTCCAATTTGGAATTTTGCAAATACTTGTCCCGTTCGCTTTGCAAACTACCGTTAAGTTTCTTGTTTTTCTCCAATTCTTGTGCCAAAATTCTTCTATCTTCGGCAACTTGTTCCAACTGAGCCTCGTACTGTTTGCGTATCGTATCGGCATTTTGCAAAACTTTTTCGAAAGCAAGTTTTTCATCCGAAACGTTGTTGTGCGCAAATTCTATCACGTCCGAACGCAGCCCCAATTTCGCAGCAATGGCCAAGGCATTGGAACTTCCTGGCACACCCATTATCAATTTGTAGGTAGGTGCCAGCGTTGCAAGATCAAATTCCATGGAAGCATTTTCGACACGCGGAGTTGTGAGAGAATATTCTTTCAACTTGCCATAATGGGTTGTTATCACGCATTTTGCACCGCTTTTACGCAAAAAATCCGTCACGGCGAGCGCCAAAGCCGAGCCCTCGTTCGGTTCCGTTCCGGCACCAACCTCGTCGATAAGAACAAGGTCACCATTGCCGCATTCGTTCAAAATGTCACGCAAATTAGTGATATGCCCCGAAAACGTGGAAAGATTTTGTTCTATACTTTGTTCGTCGCCAATGTCGCAATAAATTTGCTTAAAAAACGCAAACTTACTTTCTTCCGAACAGGGCACGAACATACCGCTCATTGCAAGCAAACTCATCAATCCCAGAGTTTTCAAAGTGACGGTTTTTCCGCCGGTGTTCGGCCCGGTGACAACGATAACGTCGTAGTTTTCGCCCAATTTTACCGAAACGGGCACCACTTTTTTCCTGTCCAACAACGG
The DNA here is from genome assembly GCA_964483825.1 of uncultured Oscillospiraceae bacterium. GTDB lineage: Bacteria > Bacillota > Clostridia > Christensenellales > CAG-314 > Fimimonas. The sequence continues at coordinate 54,589 of CAZADD010000002.1, read as the reverse complement.
ATGACGTGCCTTTTTTGCATCAACAATTCCATTGTTATTCAATTCAGGAAAAGTACACTTGTTATCAAGCGCATACTTAACCTTACTAAAAATCACGTCAATATCGCTGATTGTTTCTTCGGAAACACGAATGCGCTCCGCAATCGGCGAAATTCTATCAGTGAACGCTTGCAAAATACGCTGAATTTCCGCCTTTTCCGCTAAAGTAGCCTCACGCAAAGCGTTGTTCAACTGCACAATTGCCATTGGCTCCACAAATAACGTTGCGCCCGTTGCCGACTGATCGTGTACGATGCCGTTAACAAACGACTTGTACTCTTGCTTTACAGGAATAACATATCTATCGCCACGCAAAGTAACAATGCTATCCTGCAAGTACTTGGATAATTCGCTGTTTTTGGTGTAACTTTGCAATTTTTGCTTAATATCAGCGTTAATTGCCTTGATTTTTTTGCGAATGGCAAACAATTCATCCGAAGCCTTATCGTTCATTTCGTCTTCGGAAAGTATCGAAAAATCTATATCGTCTTCCAAATCTTTATCAACAAACAACGCATAAGCGCGGTTTTGCAATGCCGAAACATCAATTCCGTAGTCGAAAAACAACGACGACTGCAAATTTCTCGCTGTTCGAAGGGTGCGCATAATCTGCAACAGCTGCCCCATCGAAAGACAGTAGCCAACGCGAGCCAAGGAACAAATTTCAGCCACATCGTCAACAGCAAGGTCAAACGACGTTTCATATTGAAACAAATTGTAGGCTTGTTTCGTTTCCAACAGCAGCGCTTGCGCATCTTCGAAGCTTTCCGCTGGCAATATTTGCAATACTTTTCGTTTGGCAACTTCACTTATACAAAAGGTTGAAACCTGTTGCAAAATATCGCCATATTGCAATTTTTTTAGTGTTTTTTCTTTTATCATAATTCAAATATATACTACACAAAGTAGATCTTTTGTCTTGTGGCGAAAGATTTCAAAACTGGCGTTTTGTACTTTAATTATGCAAAACAGCGGCGTTCGAGCCCCTTGCAAACAAAACGCGATTTTCCTGTATCAAACCGATAACGCACAATACGTTATATGGTTTTCTTATACAGACGGCCACGCGTGTAATTTTTCGTTTCAACATAACCGTCAAAAATGCCTTTATTCAAGTTAGCATAGTGAGCGACTACTTTCTCGTCGCAGTCGACACAGTAACGCCCGGCAACTGACAACTTATCCGCAACGGACAATTTGTTACCGTTGTACAATTCAAAATTGCATTTGTTTGCTTTTCTGCGGACGATTTCGAAACTGTTGCCCAATTCGTCGGTATACACAAGCTGCTTTTCCGCCTTACACTGCGCACAACTGCCGCCAAACACCACTTTGTAGGGACAGTGCACCAATTTCATGAGAGAAATTTTCCCGTCAACAAAAACCAGCCCGCTTTTGTTTTGAAACGCGGATATTTCGGATAAAGTTAGCTCTTGCGAATACAAAAAACTGTCAGCATCCGAGAATTCCGCAACAATTTCATCATTGAACAAATTCAGCCCGAACCCGGCAACGTAGGGAATGCCCATCTCACGAGCTAACTGCACATGCCCAATGTTATTACAAACAATACCGAAACGCTGCGCGTCCAGCAACTTTTTAACGTAGTGACAATCGCAAAACGGCGGCAAATCCACATAGCAATTTGAGGGTAAATTTGCCACAGTTTCAGCATCGATAAAATTCGGCTTATACAAAACATACTCCGCAACATCACGACACGAATCAACCTCTTCCCGTGTGCGACACAAAACAGCCAAACAAGGCTTAGTATTTGCGACAACACCGGATTTTGTGGGAATTGGTGCATCACTTGAAGTGCGGTCAACGAATTTTTTATGATGTGTGCCAATAATAACGGAGGCCAACAACGACAGTCCGTCACGCCTAAGTGCATTTATTTGAGATTTAGGCATAAACACTTCGCCACATTCCACATCTATCGACGTTAATTCAAATAGAAAATCGCCAATTTTTTCCAACTGCGCAACAAAATCTTCCTTGGTTGTGGGTCTAGATATTGCCGAAGGCACTTTTTCTTCCGATTTTACAGTGATCGAAATACCGTCTGAAGTAAGTGTTAAACGGCAAGGTTCGCCACAAAAAGCAGTAAATTTTAATTTCAGCGGCAAACGACGGCGAGCGGATAAAATTTGACTGCAAAGTTCAGTTGAGGTCGTTCTGTGAACAGTCATGCCGTTTTTGACACTACCGGAAAATTGCGCACGAACAATGCCAATTCCGTCCTCCAACACAACTCCACCGCAAAACTCTCGGCCACCGTCAAACACTTTCAATCCGTCGCCCTTTTTCAGCGACACAAAACAATCCACGCATCCGTTTTTAACACTTCCAACATGCACGCCAATATGATTTTGTGCATCAGGGAAAATTAGACCGTCATTTTGACCCGTTAGGTAGTTGCATGACGGCAAATTTCCTCGGTTAAACATTTCCGCAAGCAAATTGAACTGTTCATCAGTGCGGTTAAAATTGTTAGCAAACAGTTCCGAATACACTTTTGACGTTGCGCCGGCATATTCGGGGCGTCTGTTTCGCCCTTCAATTTTGAACGTTGTTGCACCGCTTTCAAGCAACTTTTGTGCCGAATCCAAACCGCACATATCTTTTGTTGAAAGCAAATAGCCACCGTCCGTGTATTTCCCCACGTTCGACTTGTACAATTTGCGGCAAGGCTGCGCACACAACCCCCTATTGCCGCTGTTTCCGCCGACGATGGAGGAAAAAAGGCATTGTCCCGATTGGCACACGCACAAAGCGCCGTGCAAAAAGCATTCCACCTTTATACCCGTTGATGCAATTTCGGAAATTTGTTCATATGTGCACTCACGCGAACACACCACCGTATCGGCACCGAGATTTTTAACAAATTCCGCACCGTACCTATCGTGAACGTTAAGTTGCGTACTTGCCACAACATTGAACGGTTTAGGGAAGGTTGCAGCGTAACGCAATAATGCTAAATCGGTCACAATAACACCGTCAGCAAAACAATCATAGGCGACACAGATTGTTTCGGCTGCACGACGGAACTCCGTGTTTTTGATTGACGTGTTTACGGTTACGTAAACCCGAACACCGAAAAAGTGGCAATAATCCACCCACTGACGCAAATTTTGTGCAGTAAAGTTGGGCGCTTTCATTCTTGCGTTGAAAGAATCAAGCCCCAAATAGACGGCATCACACCCATTATTTACCGCTGCCATCAGCTGATCGATACTGCCGGCCGGTGCCAAAATTTCGTATTTTTCGGTATTCAAACTTCACCTTTAACGCAACACGGCGTTATATTTTTCTTTGATATTTTTAAGTGCTTTTCCAACTTGTTTTTCAATGTCGGAATCTTGCAAAGTTTTGTTGTTATCACGGAATTCGACGGATATCGCCAAACTCTTTTTGCCTGTTCCAAGCTGTTCGCTACGGTACACGTCAAATAATTTTGCATCACAAACGTGAGGCAACTTCAAAAATTCATCCAAAATATCCTGAGCCATGATGTCTTCGTCGGCAACAAACGCAAAGTCTCTGGTTATTGACGGGAATCTACCAAACGCTTGATACTTTATTTCACCACGACTGTGCTTGAACAAGTTGTTCAACACCAATTCGGCAATATAGCAATCGACGTTAATATCAAAATTTTGGGCAATTTGCGGATGAATTTTACCAAAACTACCGCAAAATTCACCGTCCACATACACATCGGCCGAAATGCCGGGGTGCAACGAGGCGTTTTGAGAACGCACCAACTTGACACCACCGTCAACGAAAGCGTGCAAAACTTGCAAAACCACATCACGGAATTGCTCGAAAGAAATTTCCGTAGCAGCAACCGATAAGCGTTTCTCTTCGTCAGGAAGCTCTGTTAGCGGCAACGATTTTGCAATATAAGCCTTGCCCAATTCAAACAGTTTCAAATCGTGAAGATTTCTGGACAAATTCAATGCGACGCATTGCAACATGTTGGGGACAAGCGAAAGATTCATCATGGAAAGTTCTTCGCCAATGGGATTGATAAGCTTGATATATTGGCTTTCGTCAATCGGTTGCAAAGAAGCCTTTTCGAACAGTGCTTTTCCTCCAAACGGATAGAAAATACATTCGTCATAACGCAAACCATTCAAAACCGTGCGAATTTTGTCACAATTTTTGTCTTCGGGCGTTTTTCCACCACAAGTTATGTGAGAGTTTTCCATCAACGTGCCTGTGATATTGTCGTAGCCGTACACACGGATAAGCTCTTCAATAATATCGCAATCGCGGAAAATATCGTCACGGTAAGGCGGTACAATGCAAGTAACAACGCCGTTTTCAACGGTTGTTTTGATGTTCAGCGATTCCAAAATAGAAACAATACGTTGCTCGTCAATAACAATACCCAGCAATTTTTGAATGCGAGATTGCTCAAAAACAATAGTTTTATTTTCCGGCAATTTTCCAAGAGAATATGCGCCTTTCGCCACTTTGCCAGCCCCAAGCTGTTCCACAAGGTGCAACGCACGCTTCAAGCCCAACAAATTCGTGCAAGAATCAATGCCTTTTTCAAATCTAGCGGAAGAATCGCTGCGCAGCCCCAAACGACGGCTAGTACGACGAATATTACCGCGAGCGAACGATGCGGATTCAAAAAGTACAGTTTTTGTAGTATCTTTAATGCCGGAATTTGCACCGCCCATGATGCCCGCAAGGCCTACTGCCCGGGTTTTATCGGCAATAACGATATCTTCCGAGGTCAAAACATACTCCTTATCATCCAACGGAACAATTTTTTCGCCGTCAGTGGCTCTGCGAACGACAATTGCACTATCGGAAATATCCGAATGGTCAAAAGCGTGCATGGGTTGACCAATTTCGAACAAAACGTAGTTTGTTATATCAACCATGTTGTTGATGCCGCGCAAACCGACCTTCGCCAAACGGCTTGTCAACCACACAGGAGATTTTTGAACGTTAACGTCCGTCACGCCTTGCATAAAGTAGGTAGAGCAAACATCCAAGTCACGAACACTTACGTCAACAAGACTGTTTGTGCACACGTCGCTTTCGGTGTAGGACACGTCCGGTTGCTTGCAAGTAGTTCCAAGCGCAACGGCAATTTCCCTAGCAAGACCGAACACACTGTTGCAATCTTGACGGTTTGCAGTAACACAAACGTCCAGTACGTAGTCGTCAATGCCAACTTCTTTGCGAATATCTTCACCAACAACGGCGGAATCACGCAAAATCAAAACGCCGTCTGTATCTGCGCCCACGTAATAATCGGAATTTATGCCCAATTCTTCCGCGCCGCAAAACATCCCCCACGATTCTTCACCGCGCATTTTGCCTTTGGTGATATGCAAACCGTTGGCAAGATTGGCGTTGTGCAATGCAACGGGAACTTTATCCCCCACTTGCACGTGATGATCGTTTGTAACAATGGGGATAATTTCAGTGCCGATATCAACCTTGCAACACAGCAAACGCTCAGCATTGGGGTGTTGAGAGATTTCCTTTATTTGGCACACTTTAACATTTGTCACATGCTCGCCAAGATAGATAACTTCTTCAATTTCCAACCCGATATCCACCATTTTTTTGCACAAAGTGTCAATATCGACGTTGATGTCAACAAAATCTTTAATCCAAGAAAGAGGTGCTTTCATAGAAATCTCCTTATTTACCGAATTGCTTCAAAAAACGTTTGTCATTTTCGTAGAACAAACGAATATCGGGGATGCCGTACTTTATCATTGCCATACGTTCAATTCCCAAACCAAACGCAAAGCCCGTGTACTTTTCACTGTCGATTCCGCTCATTTCCAGCACGGCTGGATTAACCATACCTGCGCCCAAAACCTCTATCCAGCCCGTGCCCTTGCACAACGAACAACCTTTGCCGCCACAGTTGCTACAAGTTAGGTCAACTTCTACACTGGGCTCCGTAAACGGGAAATAGGATGGACGGAATCGAACTTGCGTCTCCTTGCCAAACAAATTTTTTGCCAAATATTCCAAAGTGCCTTTCAAATCGCACAGCGTGACGTTTTCGTCCACAACAAGACCTTCCATTTGATGAAACACGGGCGAGTGGGACGAGTCACTATCCGAACGGAACACTTTGCCCGGACAAATCATTTTGATGGGCGGTTGTTGCTTTTCCATAAGACGGGCTTGCACCGCCGAAGTTTGAGTGCGCAACAAAATACCGTCGGAAAGATAAAAAGTATCTTGCATATCGCGTGCAGGGTGATCGGCAGGAATGTTCAACGCTTGGAAATTGTAGTAGTCCGTTTCAATTTCGGGCCCGGACAAAACTTCAAAGCCCATGGAAATGAGCAGTTCACTAATTTTGTTTTCCACCAACGTGACGGGATGCAGTGCGCCCCACGTTTGCATTGCGGAAACGCTGATATCCACCCTTTCTTCTTGCAATTTGCGTTGCATTTCGCCTTCTTTCAATTGTTTGCTTTTTGCATCGAAAGAATCTTCCAACAAATTGCGTAATTGGTTGACTTTTGCGCCAAACGACGGTTTTTCTTCGGCAGGCAAATCTCTGATGGATTTCAACAAAGAAGTGAGTTCGCCGCTTTTGCCCAAATATTTAACTTTCAAATCTTGCAGCGACGCAAGATCAGAACAAGTTGAAAGTTGTTCGAGACAAAGTTTTTGAATTTCAGTAATTTTGTCCATAAATTTTCTCCTTAACAATAAAAAACGCCCTACTAACAATAGGACGAAAATTTTCGTGGTACCACCTATTTTCGAAAAACAAAGTTTTTCCTCGTGGTCGTATAACGGCGACAACCCGCAAACGGCTACTAGGTTTCACCGCAAGAACTCCCGAGCGAATATCTTTTTGCGCAACGCCGAAGCTCACACCACCCTTCAGTCGCTTTACAGTTGTTGTCCGCAAACTCTTGAACTCGATCAACGTTTTTACCAGTATACCAAAATTTGCGAAAATTGACAACGGTTTTAGCGGTAATATAGAAATATTATTATATATAATACGCCGCAAAGAAAACGACTGCGTACAACAAAAATATAGTACGAAGTACAATGCACTACAGCCGAACCCCCAAAATAAATAACGATGAAAAAATAACGAAAAAAAACAATAAAAGCCCAAAGGACTACGTTTAACAATTACACCCAATACCAATTATTATACAATTTGAAACACTGGGATTTGAATTTTCAATATCACACGCAACGTGTGCCACCTTGCATAAAACTGTTCACAGAATACTTAGCAACGGCCATCCTCCTCCCAATCTCTCTGCATCCGAGATTTCAATATAAATGCGCAAGCTAGTTCTTTCTCAAAAAAACAACCTTATTGCCACAAAATCATCGTGCTATGTCTGTAATAATATTTTATAAAACGCAAAATTTCGCAAATATGGCATCAAAACACACACAAAAGCGTCTCAGAGGCACCCACCATGAAACCGCCTTGCAAATACGTTTCAGGAACAGCGCCCACTATCACTGTTTCGCAAACAAGAATCGGCGTTGAAATTTGCACCGTATGATGAAGAGTTGGAACAATCAAATCAACCGTGCCGTCTACATTCAAATAAATTCTGTGCAATGTTTGGTTAATGCCGGCGGAAATAAAATCCGAAACAAAAGAGCACGTGACGGAACTTTGCGTAGAAATTATTATTTCAACACATGGCCCCTTGCCGCTTAGTAACGGCACGCCCGAAAGCGTACCAAGCGGAATTTTCAAAGTATCATTAAATTGACTGTTCAATTTAACTTGCACCAACACGGCGGCATCTCGTGCCAACTTGTTGGTTTTCGCGCTGTTAGCGACAAGCAACACCACGTCATCTTGCGCATTCTTCTCTACCGTTACAAAGTCACCGTAACACACACCGTCGGAAAACAAAGACAAAACCGCCTCGTTTATTGCTTGCGTAGACTGCGAAAGCACTTGCACTTTTGCAATTTCCAAAATAGTTGGCGTCATTGAACGCCAATAAAGCCAAGCTGCAAGAGAAATAATTGCAACAATAACGGCAGCCAGAACAACGACAAGCATGCGAAAACGCCTTTTGTGGCGCCTTTTCAACTCGTTCTTGTTCATTACGACGTATCCGTTCATACACAACTCGATGCCACATTATATTCATCATTGCGGCAAATTGTTACACTTTTCACACAACTAGCATTTGAACAGTACAAAAACATCAAGGAGTATGTTCCAGTTTGAGCTAGCACTCATATAAACCAATAATGCACACCGTCACAATTGTATATGCGCACAACTCCATTCACAATAACAACCGCTTAGAAAAGTTGCAAATGGAATAGTTATTAAAAACAACTACGGAAGTTATCGCAAATATCGTTATCCGTTTTTCTTCGACACGCTCGCACGAATACATCGTACTGCATAAACTCCCAAAGTAGCCGCCACTCAACACCATTTTACAAGTAAAATTAGCGCTACTTTTTCTTCGTGCGCGGACGGAACACGATGGATACAAAATATCCGGATACTATCGCAACACTCACACCGGTAGCACAAGCTGCCAAACCGCCTTTTAGCGCGCCGTAAAACCCCTCTTTCCTTGCCGCCTCGACAGCCCCTTTCACTAACGCACAACCAAATCCTGAAATAGGCACACTTGCCCCGGCCCCGGCAAATTCTATCAACGGGCTGTACCAGCCGAAAGCTTCCAAAACTGCGCCTATAATCAAAAACAGCACCAATATTTTGCCGTTTGTTAAATGCGTCCAGTTGATTATAATTTGCCCAACAAGACAAATTCCGCCGCCAACCAAAAATGCTTTCAAAAAGGTTAGAAAAATTGTCACAACGAAACCTCCACCAAATGTGTTATTGCCGGAATACTGTCTCCTTGAAAGGACGTTGTGGGACTCATCAATGCGCCCGTGCCGGCTAACAGTACCTTTTTATACTCGCCCTTACGCAATTTCCCCAAAACATAGCTGTTAAATACAAGCGCTGAACACGCAGCGCCACTACCGCCCTGGTACGTTTGTTGTTCGTCAAAATACAAAGTGCCGCCACAATCTTTCAACTTGTTACTCAAATCCAAACCTTGTTGCAATGCCAAATCCAGCAAAATTTCCGAACCAAGCTTGCCCAAATCGCCGGTGTAAATAGCATCGTAATCATCCACGGAAGCAAGCGTATCCGAAAAGAATGTGACAAGCGTGTCGCACGCCGACGGAGCCATAGCAGCGCCCATATTGTTTGCATCCAGTATGCCAAAATCAACCACTCGGCCAATAGTTGCACGCGTAATTTTGGGAACAACAACTTCCGAAGTTCCACCTAGCACCGTTGCACCAACACCGGTTGCCGTCCACTGCGTTACAGGGGAGCGCAAAACGCCCAATTCAAGCGGAAACCTGTACTGACGCTCGGCCGTAGAAAAGTGGCTACCGGCAACACACACAACCTTATCTAACCCGTTGTTCAACATGGATGCACCAAGAATCAAACTTTCAACAAAGGTGGCACACGCATTGTACAGCCCCAAAAAGCCCGCATGTTGTTTGCGCGCCGCAAACGATGCCGAAATTATTTGATTCAGCAAGTCGCCGCCCAAAACCGCATCAATTTCGTTGGGACACAAATTGGCTTTTGCTATTGCGCCGTCTATTGCATGCTCAAACATTTTGCGCTCCGCACGCTCAAAAGTTTGTTGCCCAAACATATCGTCCGATAACGCCAAATCGAAATATTGGCCGTATCTACCGTCTTTTTCCTTGGGGCCCGCAACCGTATAACCTTCCAACACGTTTGCATTTTTGAAGCACAACGTCCGTTTTTTGTAGTACGACATTTGTCACGCACCCCCAAAAATCAAAGTTAAAACGGCAATTATCACCGAAATAGAAACTCCGTTAACAATGACGGGCCCGGCAACTTGAAACATTTTTGCCCCCACACCGTAAACGTACCCTTCGGCACGAAATTCCAGTGCCGGCGAAACGACGGCGTTGGAAAACCCGGTGATAGGTATCGTGGAACCTGCACCGGCAAACCGTCCAATATTATCGTACACACCAAAGCCGGTAAGTGTTGCCGCAACAAACACCAACGTAGCCGAAGCAAGCGTTGACGCATCCTCTTGCGAAAACCAAATCTTGTAAAATTCAACAAACCCTTGCCCTATCGTGCAAATTACACCGCCAATCAAAAACGCCCAAAACATATTTTTCCAATGTGAACTTTTGGGCATCTTTTCAAACACATACTGTTTGTAGTTTTCTTTTGTTATTTCAGCTTTTGCCGTTTGCATTACAACTCCTCCAAATTTCGCGTTTGGTTTTCCGACACCATGTTTTCAAAATCAAACTGTTTTGGCGCACGACTTTCTCTTTCTTCCAAAACCGTACCGCATTGCGTACTTTTCTTGATTCTCATACGGAAATTTTTTCCAAAACACAAGATAAATAAACAATTTTGGTGAAAATAAATCATACGTATAGAATACAAAAATTACATAATAGCATTTTGCAATTTAACCCAAATATCCGAAGTGCTATTTTGTCTTTGCATAAACGGCTACAAAATAGGCACTACAACGAAACGTATGTTGAGTTCTTAATTTTTAAAGATTTGAAAAAAAATCCACTAATGAAAATCATCCGACATAGAGCGCCATGTAGAACTGCCAAAAACACAACTATTCAAACTGTTTAATGTTGGGGCAAAACTTCTTACCCACAATATTTGACCTAACGTCAAAATTACTTACATCAAAAACTTTAATATTGTACCACACAAAACACATAAGGTTTGTACAATCCGTGGTATTTGAAAGAACTTTACTTGATTACTACTGCAAGAGCACACTCACAGGACGGCAAAAACCCAACAAATTCAAACTACTTTTTGTTGGGGTAAAATTTTGGCACTTCAACATTTGACTATATTATTTGGCATTGAAGTGAAATATCTTGCCCCCACTGCTTACAAAGCGCACTGAACTTGTTATTTTGTTTTCAACATTCTTTTTACGCGTCGTGCGGTAATAGCCGCCTTCCACATTTAATCGGCACAATTACACAAAATCATCCCACCCCAAAACAGAACTTCAGAAAAAGCATTTACAACTGCAATTAAATAAACGTATTTGAGTATTGATTCGCCAAGCAAGACGACGGTCACAACAAACACAAATTTAAACACAATTCCGATTTTCAAAGCCAAAGCTTTGTTGAATTTTTTAAAGATTGGAGCAAACACCCAAGAAAGAATAGTCATTGAAACATGCAAAACCACATAAAAAATTGCAACGTTCACAATCCCGTTGCTAGATATGTCGAGCATATAGGCCAACAAATATGTATATATGAATATGCTGGTTATGCTATTGAGCAAGAGACACAATAAAAGCAAAATTGCGTTTTTTGAAAATTTTTTCATTTAAACCCCTACAGGCTCATTCGTTCTTTATCAAGAAAATGATATTCACAAACATGCTTTATTTTTTCTAAATGATATATCATTTTACATAAAAAAACAAATTATTTTGCATTCCAACAAAAAAATTGCTCTTGTTTAGAGCAATTTTTTATTCTATCTTTCCATTCCGTTTAAATATTCTTTAACTGCTTCAACGCCGATTCTTTCACTTTCTTCGTCTAAGCCGTCAAAATAGAATTCATATTCTGCCGCTGCGCTTGCAGATTCTTTTTGTTTTGCAATTGTTGCATTTTTGATTGTTTCTTTTTCATTTGATGCAATCTTATAATTTTTATTTTCTTCACCATTAAGCAGCGAATTATATATACTTTCATTAGTTGAATCGTTATAGTATGGAGCATAAATCAATTTATTCTCAACAACAACTTCTTCATTTTCTAAATATACAACGACCACTTTAAATTGTGTATAATAACCAGTGTTGAATTCATGTGCGCTGTCGTTTGTTTTGCCTGTTTGCGCCCCAACGTATGTTGCAATGACTTCTTTATCCGGGCAAAGTTTTTCACCAAATGCTTTGAAATCAATATTATCTTCTGTGTTGTTTATGATTCCATCTCTCGTTATTTGCGAATTTTTCAAATTTGCAATCACGTCGATGTTGCAATTTATTTCTTCAACTACTGCCGCGATTTTATTTTTTGTTGTTTCACTATTTGTTTTTTCAACTTCAGTAGCTGCTGTTAATCCTGCTTTGGTTAAAATTTCGCTTTTGTCTAATTTATCTAATTCAGTAATGTCGAAACTTGAATTAAAAGTTAATTTATAAAGCAAATCTTGTCCATCATTTACATTCACATACAACGAAACTGTTTCTCCGTCTTGAGCATAGAACATAGGCTCTGTTGTCATGCTGCTTGGGAATCTTCTTGAGCAAATATTCTGGAACGCTTCTTCCAACTTTGCGCTGAAATCAACGTTTGCAAAGTTTGCGTCGTAAATCTCTCCAACAGTTGTTGTTTCCACCACCGGCTTTTCTTCGAGTGCTGGAGCAGTGTAGGTTTTGCTTGGGTCGATTGTGCGTGTCTCTTTTGTAAAGTTGCCGGCTTTGATTTGTGCCATGATTTCGGCATTGGTCATGTTTTCTCTGCCTTCAACCTTCAAAACGTGGTCTTGATATCCTTGAAGTCTAAGTGGGTCGTTGCTGCTTCCCTTTGTATATGTAAACGCAACAACTGTTCCGTCTTCTCTAACTCCGCTCAAGAAGAATTCGTCGCATCCGAAAATGCCATCAAATCCAGGAATCACTTCGTCTGAAGCATATTCACTGAAGATTTCGTTTGCTTTCACAAGTGTTGCTTCTTCGCTGAGGTTTGAAAGCTTTGCAAGAATTGCATTAACGGCTGCAGTAAACTTTGCGTCAACTTCGCTTTGCTTTTCTTTGGCAACTTTGTCGTCAGCTTTATATCCTGCTTCGCTAAGCACAAGATATTCCGCATCGCTGTCTCTATATTCAGCAACTGCGTCAGTTTCATATTGATCAACAACAACTTTTTTGTCGTCAACCTTTGCGAGAACTGTTGCGGTTTCGTAATCATCATCAAAATCAACGTTAACAATTTCTACAGCGCTTTTATCAACGTTGTGTTGTTTTGCAACTGCTTCTTGAATTTCATTGTCGATAATGTTTGCCGCCGAGTCATTCATATTTTGGAAAGCAACGTTGTTTTGCAAAATGCTTGTAACAGCAACTTGTTCAACGGCACTGTGTCCTTGACAATGTTGACTGGCATCAGTGTGCAGTTGGCAATTATCGTCTGTGCAAAGATGGCATATTGGGCAAGTACTTTCACATTTGGGGTGACCGCAAGCCGAAAAGATTACAAGCGAAAGCGACACTAACAATGCAACAACAAGTATTTTCAAGTTCTTCATAAGCACTAAACCTCCGTGAAAACATTTAGCACATATGCTTCCAAAACGCAACAACTAACAAAAATTATTTGCAAATCAATCCAAAATTACCGCAAATGCAAGATGAATTTCACTGCTGAAAGGCCTACCAACGCAAGAGCAAAAGCGACGACAAATTACACCTACCCAACAGGCTTGTCAACAAAAGGCAACTGCACGATAATTATCGTGCTGTCCGTGGCGCATAATAAAAATTTACAATTGTAATTTGGGTAAACAATAAGTTTTGATATTAAAATTGCATAAAATAACAAAACAATAACGTTGTGCGAAAATGCTTTGACAAAATACAACAACTACGCAACCTTGACAAAGAAACTTGAACGATACTCACCATTTTGCAAAACAACAAAGTTTTGATAATAAAATTTACCAACTAAATAAATACTAAAAAATTGTATGTTATTGCTGGTCAACAAAAGACAACAACTGTACAATAGCCACACGACCATTTTCCCATTATCTTATATAAACAAAACTAATGTATATTTACCGGTTTTTGAAAAACGACAAGTATTGAATACCGAAATTGCACACCACAAAAATAACATTAAAAAGCATTTGTTACCGCAAACGAAAGCCGCGCAAACAGTTGTGAGATTAAAGCAAATTTTACCAACACAACATTGATAAAATCAAAAAAACACCTTGCAAGTTGATGCTTACAAGGTGTTTAGGAGTGTTTTTGGACTATTTTGCAACGTCCACGGCACGAGTTTCACGAATAACGTTGACTTTGATTTGACCGGGATATTCCAATTCGCTCTCAATCTTTCTTGCGATGTCATTTGCAAGTAACACGGTCGTTTCGTCGTTGATAACTTCCGGTTTGACGATAATGCGAATTTCACGGCCGGCTTGAACAGCGTAGGATTTTTGAACGCCTTCGAAGGAATTTGCAATGCCTTCCAATTTTTCCAAACGTTTGACGTAGTTTTCGACAGATTCACGTCTTGCGCCGGGCCTTGCACCGCTGATTGCGTCTGCAGCGGCAACAATAACAGCTTCAACAGTCATGGGTTCCACATCGCCGTGGTGAGATGCAATGCAGTTAACGACTTCTTTGCTTTCCTTATACTTTTTGGCGATATCCGCACCAATTTGCATGTGCGTGCCTTCAACTTCTTGGTCGACAGCCTTGCCGATATCGTGCAACAATGCACCACGCTTTGCAAGAGCAACGTCCAATCCAAGTTCGGAAGCCATTATGCCGGCGATATAGCTAACTTCGATTGAGTGATTCAAAACGTTTTGGCCGTAGCTTGTGCGATACTTCAAGCGACCAAGCAATTTGATGATTTCCGGGTGCAAACCAAACACGCCGGTATCGAAAGATGCCGCTTCGCCTGCATCTTTGATAGTGATATCCATATCACGCTTGACTTTTTCCACCATTTCTTCAATTCTAGCAGGGTGAATGCGTCCGTCGGTGATAAGTTTTTCTATTGCAATACGAGCAATTTGACGGCGAACAGGATCGAATCCCGAAAGAATTACCACTTCGGGGGTGTCGTCGATGATAAGTTCAACACCGGTGGCATTTTCCAATGCACGAATGTTGCGCCCTTCACGACCAATCAAACGACCTTTCATTTCGTCGTTAGGAATGGCAACCGTTGTAACGGTGGATTCGCTTACTTGATCGCCAGCACAACGCTGAATTGCTGCCGCAATAATGTTGCGTGCCTTTTGTTCACCGTTTTCCTTGGCTTCGTTTTCAATTTTGCGAACCAAGCCTGCAGCCTCTCTGCGAGCATCCGCAAGCATAGAATCAACCAACTGTTGCTTGGCCTCTTCCTTTGTTAGGCCGGCAACACGCTGCAATTCTTGCATTTTGCGTTCTTCCGATTTTTCCAATTCTTGCTGACGGCGATTAAGTTCCGCTTGCTTATCGGAAACTTGTTTTTGCTGAACGTCGATATTATCCAATTTTTTGAGGAAAAGTTCTTCTTTTTTATCCAAAGCTTCCTCTTTTTGGCGCATACGGTTTTCTTGCTTTTGCAATTCGCCGTTACGTTCACGAAATTGACGTTCTTGTTCGTTTTTGATTTTTTGAGTTTCTTCCCTAGCCTCTTTAATGGCTTCTTTTTTCAAAGACGATGCTTCGCCTTTTGCAAATTCCAAAATGGAATCGGCTTGTGCCTTTGCTGTACCAATTGTTTTTTCATCTTTTCTGCGCAAGTGCAAGAAAATTGCTGCTACAATACCTGCGCCAATAAGCAATGCGACAATCGCAACTACCGGAACTAACCAAGATAGAATATTTGAGGCTTGGAAGAACAATAATAGATCCATTGTTGTATCCTCCAATATTGAGTTTTGTAAATTAAATAATTTACCATAGTATTTTACAAGATTTTTGCAAATATGTCAATACCTATCCCGAAAATAACGGCCGTTTCTGAAAAATATTTGAGGCAATTTTTTGCACGAAATTGATATGCGACGTTTTGCGACAAAATTCTTTGCAAATTTGACGTTTTTGTCATCACAAAAAAATCATAACGAAACTTTGCAAAACAAAACCGCCTTGCAAATACTTACAAGACGGATTTCGTACAAAATGTTAAGTTTTGAAGCAAATATAAATGCATTTTGAAAATATCGAACTGCGCAAAAGCGTCACAATGCCGAATTTAACCGTATTTGCGCCAAAGAAAACCGCACGACTAGACTTGAAAACAAAACAGCAAGCCTTGACATCACGCGAATACGCCAAATCAACGGGCATTTAACAATTTAGGCAACGAACGTTACAAACTTACAACCGTTCGTTATTCTACGCCATTTTCAATACAAAATTATTCGGCAACTTCTTCTTCCGGTTTGGGTTGCAAAATTTCTTTGATTTTTGCTTCCAAAACGGACATCGTTTCGGGATTTCTTTCCAACCAAGCCTTAGCATTTTCTCTGCCTTGCCCCACTTTCTCGCCGTTATACGAGAACCAAGAGCCGCTCTTTTCGATAAGACCGTTTGCAACTGCCAAATCGAGCACACAACCGGTATTGGAAATGCCTTTTCCGAAAACAATTTCGAATTCCGCTGTTTTGAAGGGAGGAGCAACCTTGTTTTTGACAACTTTGACACGGGTTTTGTTGCCAACGATTTCCGAACCGTCCTTGACTTGATCTATCTTGCGCACATCCAAACGAACGCTAGAATAGAATTTCAAAGCCTTGCCGCCGGTTGTTGTTTCGGGGTTACCGAACATGACACCGATTTTATCGCGCAATTGGTTGATAAAAATGACGCAAGTGTTAGATTTGTTACTGGGACCGACAATCTTGCGCAAGCATTGAGACATCAAACGTGCTTGAACGCCCATGTGACTGTCGCCCATATCCCCTTCCAATTCCGCTTTTGGGGTGAGGGCCGCAACGGAGTCTACGACAATCAAGTCAACGGCGTTGCTGCGCACAAGATAATCCAAAATATCCAATGCTTGTTCGCCGCTATCAGGCTGAGAAATGTACAATTCATCCAAATTTATGCCCAAATTCTTGGCATAGACAGGGTCGAGCGCTTGTTCGGCATCGATAAAAGCTGCCGTTCCGCCCATTTTTTGAACTTGAGCAATAACGTGCAACGTTACTGTTGTTTTACCCGAAGATTCCGGCCCGTAGATTTCAATAATACGTCCTTTGGGCAAACCGCCAACACCAAGCGCCAAATCCAAAGGCAAACAGCCTGTGGGAATGACATCGATATTGCGCGAAGCGGCGTAACTGCCCAACTTCATGATAGAACCCTTGCCGAATTCCTTTTCGATTTGCAAAATGGTCTGTTCCAGAGCCTTTTTCTTGTCTTCTGTCATTTTTATATTCTCCCTAAAATTATTGTCTTATTTTTCTTGTAACGAAAAACCCCGAATCGGACAATGCACAGTGCAACAAATACAGCGCCGTGTTGGAAACTTGTCCACGAATGGAATTTCTGTCACCATTATAGATATTTTTGAAAACTTTTACAAGTTTTTTGCCGCCAATTTTTCCGCCAATTGCAACAAAACACAATCCGACGGGATTTTTACCGTCCGCCGTGGGCCCGGCAAAACCGGTTGTTGCAACGGAAAAATCCGCACGGTCCAACTGCGATAATGCCATTTCCTTGGCAACTTGTGAAGATACAACGCCGTATTGGTCGATAAAGTGCGGACTGATTCCCAACCGTTCGGATTTAGCCTCGATTGTGTAGGTAACTGCACCTTCACGCAAAACGTTGCTGGCACCGGGCACCCCTACTAACGAAGAAGCAATCAGCCCACCTGTGATAGATTCCGCCGTAGCAACAGTTTTGTACAATCCGTTGAGCTCGCCGACCACCACTTCCGGCAACGAAATATCCTTTGCTGCATAGGCTGCCGAACCGAATGACTTGGCAAATACATCTAAATTATCCGTCACGGCCTTCTTAGACAAACCGTGGAACGCCAACACTATTTTCCCGTCCAGGTTATCAGTTTCGCACCGCACCGAAACGTTTTTAAGGTTAAGGGCTGCAATTTTGTTTTCCAAATCACGCTTGGACATACCGAACACTTTGAAGGTGTAGACAGGCAACACGGCGTTTTTCTTGAAGAAATCACGCTTGACGTAGTTATCAAAAATATTGGAGCACTCTTTTGCATCGTCGGGCAAAGCATACACACGGCACTTGCCGTATTCACCGCCAAACCCGCACTGCAACGAAAACACCGATGCGTAGTGTATGAAGGTTTCCGGCAAAGCACAATATCTATCCATCAAATATTGTGCCGGCAGTTGAGCATTCATAAGTTTGCAACGTTCTTTCACGTTTTTTTCGGCAAATTTATCGTAGACAACCGCCAAACCGAAAGTTTCGGCAAGCATTTCACACCAACTTCCGGTATCCCCCACCAAAAACAGCGCATCACTGTTCACTGAACCGTACAAAACATCGGCAAGTTGTTTGTTGCTGCGAGATACGTAAACGTCGTATGCTGCCGCCTCTTTATCCAACAAAGCAGCGAGTGTCACAACAGCAGCGCTGTATTCTTTTGTCAATATTCTGATCATTTATTCCTCGCAAGTTGTTCAATCATTTTCTTTTGCGTCGGACAAAAACACGTTTTTGTTGCGCACCAAATAGATGACACCGGAAACTATCGTCATAACTGTTGCCGCAAAAAACAAAACGACCGCAACAGCTTCCACATAAAACCACGCATTAAGTGATTTGGTATGGAAAGAAGTTAACACTAGCTTGTTCACGACAACACCACAGTAGTTACAGACAACAAGCAAGGGCAAGCTCACATCTTGCAAAACTGTTTTAACTTTGCCAAAAATATTGGCTTGCACCACAATTCCCTTTGAAGCGGCAATCATGCGAACAACATCCACAAGCAATTCACGGGCGATTATAACCGCACAGCACACTGCCAAGAATATCATTCCGACGGTAGCGAAACTTGAACCGTCGTACCCGGCAATCACCCAAAAATCCGCCATATATCTCAACGGATTTGTTGCAACAACACAAAACATGGCCGTTGCGGATAATACTTTGTCTGCAATAGGATCCAAAAGTTTGCCCAAATCGGTTACAAGATTGTACTTTCTTGCAATGTGCCCATCCAAAAAGTCGGTGAATGCAGCTAGCACAAAAACAGCCACGGCACACCACGGCGCCCAATTGAACGGCAAAAAGTAGAACACGACAAAGACCGGAATTAGGCAAATTCTTGCAATTGTCAATTTATTTGGAAGATTCAATTTCATTGCACTACATCTCCTACAAGGTCATATTCCAGCGTGTTTGCAATTTTGACGTTAACGAAATCGCCGACCGAAAGTTCTTTATCGGAATAAACGTACACGATTCCGTCTATTTCGGGAGCTTGAAATTCCGTTCTACCTTTGTAGACGAATGTGCCGTTTTCTTGATGAGAAAATTCATCCACGACGCAACAATATACTCGCCCCACGTCGTCACGCTGAATTTGTTTCAACACGTTGTACTGTGTTTTGTAAAGTTTTTTCACGTAGGAGTTTTTAAGATGTTGCGGCACTTGGTTTTCCATTTTTGCCGCCACAGTACCGTCCTCACGAGAATATGCAAAAAATCCAACATTACGCAAACGGTAATCTTTCAAAAAGCTTTCCACTTCCGCAATGGTATCACTGGTTTCACCCGGAAAACCGCAAATAAACGTGGAACGAACGGCAATTTTGGGTTGACTTTTGTTCAAACGGTCGAACAGTTTGCACACGTCGCTGTGCGTGGAATGCCGGTTCATTGCCTTCAAAATTCCGTCGTTCACGTGTTGCAAAGGAATATCAATATATTTGACAATTTTGGGATTAGTTTCGATTTCTCGAATAAGTTTTTCGTCGGTGAGTTCGGGGTAGCAATACAGCAAACGTATCCAACGAATACCGTCAATGTCCGAAAGCTGTTGCAACAGTTCCACAAGTTTGGGCTCGCCGTACAAGTCGTAACCGTATTTTGTGGTATCCTGAGCCACCAAAATTAGTTCTTTCACGCCCTGAGCCGCTAACGCAGCAGCTTGTTCCACCACTTTTTCCATAGGAACGGAACGCAATCTACCGCGAATATACGGAATGAGACAGTAGGAACAAAAGTTGTTGCAGCCGTCACCTATTTTCAAATAAGCAAAGTGGCTAGGCGTTGTAAGAACACGATTTCCAAACGTCAAACAAACGTTGCTACCGTTATACAGTTTGCGTTCGCCGTTCAGCGTTTCAGCAACTATTTGACAAATATTATCGTATTCGTTGGTGCCCACAACGGCGTCGGCTTCTTCCAATCCGTCAAAAATTTCCTTGCCGAATTTTTGACCAAGACAGCCTGTGACAATAATCTTTTGGCACTTACCCTCATCCTTGTAGTGGAACATTTCCAGTACGGTGTCGATAGACTCTTGACGGGAAGATTCCAAAAATGCGCAAGTGTTTACAATTATCACATCGGCATCGGACGGATCCGAAGTGATTTCGTATCCGCCGCAACGCAAATTTTCCAACATAACTTCGCTGTCGACACGATTTTTATCGCATCCAAGCGAAACAAGTCCAATCTTTATCATAAGTTTTACCAAGCAAAATTAATTTTCAGGCAGCGTCGGGAAACAGCTCGCAAAACTCGTCCATCGTGATAAGTGCACGCAACGGTCTGCGTTGATCAGGAGTATCTTCTTCTACCAATTCAAGTTTTTGAAGTGCATCCATAATGCGGCACGCTTGATTGAAACCGGTTTTAAGTTCACGTTGTATGGCTGCTCTGGAAATTCTACCGCCGTACACTTTCAACGAAAAGTTCAACGCATCTTTGCAATATGAATACATTGCACTATCGTTTGCGAACAATTCAGCCAATGCCTCTTTAATTTTATCGTTAATCATATTCCACCTACACTTTTGTAAATTTTACTTTTCGATGCGACAAATTCGCACCGTTTTGAAATTAGTAGTTACCGTCCATATCAGGGAACAGTTCGTCAAGTTGATCCAACGTTACCAAAACACGCAAAGGTTTGGAACTGGATTCGCTGGCCAACGGTTCTTCGACGTAGTGAAGTTTTTGCAAAGTATCCATTATGCGCCCAGCACGGTTGAAACCGATTTGCAATGAACGCTGAATGGAAGCAATGGACGCACGACCGCCTTGGCGTTCCAACCAGAAACGCAAAGCTTTTTTGCAATAAGGATCCAACTGTTTTTCCTTATCGTCGGCCTTCTCAACGCTGACTTCTTCGGGTTCTTCCTGCTTTTGAGAAACAAAAATCTCTTTGGAAACACCCGGATCGTAGTAAGATTCATTTTGACTCTTAACAAACTCTACCAAACCGCTGATTTCCGCGTCGGACAAATACGCACCTTGAATACGTGCCAATTCGGAGCTGCTGGGGTTCATGTACAGCAAGTCGCCGTGACCAAGCAATTTTTCAGCGCCACCGCCGTTCAAAATAGTTCCGCTGTCGACGGCAGAAGAAACCTTCAAAGCAATGCGACACGGGAAGTTTGTTTTGATCGTTCCTGAAATGATTTGTGTGTCGGGGCGTTGCGTTGCAAGCACAAGGTGAATACCTGCAGCACGTGCCTTTTGTGCAAGGCGTTGAAGTTTTGCTTCAAACGACTTTTTGGAAACAGACATCAAATCGGCCAATTCGTCCACAATCAACACCAAATAAGGCAATTTTTGCGTAAGTTTAGGATTGATTTTAGCGTTGTAGTCGGCAATATTGGCAACGTTGTATTGGCGCAACAATTGATAACGGGATTCCATTTCGGCAACCAAGTAGTCCATTGCGGCAAGCGCATCAGTAGCATTGATGATGGTTTCGCTTGTCAACAGATGAGGAATACCGTCGTAACGGCCGAACTCCACCAACTTGGGGTCCACCATGATGAAGCGCAAATATTCGGGACCGTAACGGAACATCAAACTTGCAATCATCGAGTGTAAGAATACGCTCTTACCTGAACCGGTTGTTCCGGCAACCAAAAGGTGCGGCAATTTCGTCAAATCGGCAAGCACCATTTCGCCGGAAATTTCTTGTCCTACGACGAAAATCAAACCGCCTTTCTTTTCACGGTAAGCCTTGGATTCCAAAATGGTACGCAAAGCAACCGGAGTTCTGACTTTATTTGCAACTTCGATACCCACCAAGTTTGTTCCCGGAATGGGCGCTTCAATACGAATTTCGCCCTCCGCTTCCAAGCACGCTTTCAAGTCTTGTGCATATTGGTTGAAGTCGCTCATTTTGGTTTTTAGTGATTTAACTTCAAATTTGTAACGCGTGACGGTTGGCCCGACTACTTGCCCTGCCGATTCCACTTTAATGCCAAACACCGACAGTTTGTTTGTGATTGCAAACACAGCGCGGGTGCGGAAATCCTCGTCGTCACTGTCAATTACCATTGGTTCGTTAAAAAGATCAACCATGGGTGCAACGTATTTGGGATACTTGTGTACCTTTTCTTGCACTTCTTTCAATTCTTCCTTGGTGCGGAAATCGAAACCGACTTGCACACCGCCGGGCACAACCGTTTCCTTTTCAACAGGAACAAGTTCGTCAGAACCTTGATAATGAATGGGCACAGGTTCCTCTTTTACAACTTCGGGTTCTTGCACGGCAGGTTGAGAAACAATCGGTTCCGAACGGAACACGGAAGTTTCAACTTCTTCATGTGCAACAGCGGAAAAATCGTTGTCCTCGTAGCTGTCGTTTGAGTCCTCTTCGAATTCAAACGTGAGCGTTTGTTCGGGTTGTTGCGATTGCTGTTGCTGAACATTTGCAGCAGGCGTAACAATTGTACGTTCCACGGCGGGTTGTTCGGCAACGTTTTGCACAACTTCCGGCTGACGGCGTTCGGTTACCACGTCGACAACGTCGATGCGTTCGTCGTTGACAACGTTTTTGGGGTTTGCAGTTATCCAACCTTCGTCCGCACCGTAAGATTTTGTGTTACTTTGCGGCTCACGGCGAACTTCGGTTGTTTGCGTGCTGTTTGAAACTTCTGCCACCGTCGGACGCGAAATGCGCCAAGACATATCGTCTTCGACGGGTTTTTGCGTGGAAACGGGTTGTTCCACTTCGGTGTTAGCAAAAAAGCTTTGAGCGCCCATTTCCGCTGACGTTTCGTCGTTTCTTTGGAAGAAACTGCCGCCACCACGGTTTTGGTTGAACAGCACATCGTGAGCATCCGTTCCAGTGTAGGACGTATCCAATGTGGATTGCGGAGCAACGTTGTAGATATCGGCCGTTTCCGATTCTTCCACGAC
Source organism: uncultured Oscillospiraceae bacterium (assembly GCA_964483825.1). GTDB lineage: Bacteria > Bacillota > Clostridia > Christensenellales > CAG-314 > Fimimonas. The sequence continues at coordinate 31,388 of CAZADD010000002.1, read as the reverse complement.
TTGCGGATTGACCGTTTGTTCATCAAAAAGAATACGCAACGCTTTTGCACGCTCGTCTTCGGCAACAGGTTCGGAAACGGGCTCGTTGGGAGTCGGCATTACAACGTGTTCTTCGTGTTTGGAATCCAAAACTATTTTACCGGTGAAATAACTGTAGAAAAAGTCTCCGACGGTTATAACCGACCAAGCAAGCAAGCCGAACAGCAAAATTGCCGCACCGTAGATTGTGATAACCTTTTGCAAGCCAAAAACTATCGAGCCGAACACGATACCGCCAAAAGTGGGAACACCTGTGTAGTAGTGCCAAACCCAATTTGCATATTGGCTGAAAGCAACCAATGAATGATCTTCCTTGTAGCACAGATACGTTGTCGAAAACAAATGCACCAGCATCACTATCTCGACAAACGTAAGCACGAAATGCACTGCGTATTTTGTGGGAACACGAACCTTTTTTCCGGAAAGAACAAACGAACATGCCACAATAAGTGCAATCATCATTCCGTAAAAAGACATGCCAAAACTTCCCACAAAGAAGTTGGCCATACTTTTCAGCGTTTGATTAGTGAAAAACGCACCGCTAAATGCAAAAATAAACAGCAAAGCGGCAATCGCTATCACAACCGAACATACGACTTTTTTGCGTACAGAAACACTCTCTTTTGCCATAATTTATCCTCCGAGCGAACTGGAAAAACGTTCGCAACAAAAAGCAGAGTAAAATTTGTTTTGTATAGCTATTATACAAACAAAATTATTATACATTATGTTTGGCAAATAATCAACAAAAAGAGAAAAATAAAGTGCGAAAATGAAAAAATAAAGAAAAATCTTTCGTTAAAGTTTTTTCGAAAAATGAGTAACGTGTTCAACGACGAAAAAATTTAATCAACCAAAACCGAGCCGTAGTACACCTAACAAGAACCGAATTGCTAAAATTTGACAAAAACGAGTGAGGAACGACAACGTTCAACACACAAAGTACCGTGCAACAACGGTAGCAAAGTCGGTAAAACACAAACGGCTTGCGCCATAAAACGCAAGCCGTAAAACAAACGACACAATTATCCCAACAAAGTCTTTCCGATTTTGGAAACATAATCGAAATTTTCGCATTCTTTGCCCACGTAGGAACTGGCATATTCTTGCGAAAATAATTCACGAGCAGCTTGGTTCACTGAGGCAATGTCAACAGCTTTGTAACAGTCAATTTCCTTTTGAGGATTGAACAGCGAATTGTTTTTAAGCATGCTTCGACCGTACAAACGCATAAGCGTCATGTTGCTTTCCAACGTGCTGTACAAACTGTTGGTTGCTTGAATTTTTGCACGGTCCAATTCCTTTTGAGTGATACCCTTGTCAATGAACAAGCGAACCTCATCACGAATGAGATTGCAAACCTTTTCGATATTTTGGGGACTTAACCCGGCATAAATTCCCAAGGAACCGCAATTTGTGTAGGCGGAGGGATAGGAATACACCGCATAAACCAAACCGTGTTTTTCGCGTATGGTTTGAAACAGCCTGCTAGACAAACCGCCGCCCAACGTACTAGACAAAACGGACAAAGCATAACGCTTTGGTGAATTTGCAGCGTATCCGCCCACCGCCATTTCCAGATGCACCTGTTCAATATCCTTGAAACGGTGAACAAAATTGCTTGTGTACTGCACCGACGGTTCCAAATTCACTTCAACAGATAGTTCGAAATTACTTTCAAAATAGTTTTCCACCAGCTTGTCCAATTTTTCAAAATCAAAGTTTCCGGCAACTGAAATGACAGTATTTGCCGCCGTATAGTGCCTTTTCTTGAAATTTTGAATACTATGTCTGTCAGAATACTCTATGTTTTGCGGATTTCCAAGTATTGTTTGGCCCAATGGCTGATTAAAGAACAGTGCGGAGCTGATTGCATCCTGACTTAAATCGTCCGGGGTGTCGTCACACATTTTGATTTCTTCCAGCACCACTTGTTTTTCACGTTGCAATTCGTCTTCGGGGAAAGTGGCATTGAAATACATATCAGAAAGCACGTCAACACATTTTTCCAAATCGGTTGCGGCGCTTTTAGTGAAAAAGCACGTGCAATCCTTGGACGTGAATGCATTCAAATTGGCACCGATATCATCAATTTCTTCGGAAATTTGCATAGCATTGCGATGCGTCGTGCCCTTGAACAGCAAATGTTCGATAAAATGCGAATAGCCATTGTTCCTTTCGTTTTCCATTACGCTCCCAACGTTGACAAACACGCCAAAACTGACAGTGTAGAAGTTGTCCAATTTTGCTGCGACCAATTTTAGGCCGCTTTTGTACTGTTTGTAAAAATCCATTTTATATCACCCTATCACTTCGCTAACCGCAGACGGTTGCAAATTGTTGTTCAAAAAATATTCAATAATGCGCGGCAACGCTTCAACCGTGTGCGCCGTCGGATGCATCAAAATCAGTTCGCCACCACTTACGTTTTTTGTAGCACGAGTATACACTAATTCCGAATCCTTGTCACGCCAATCGATTGTATCGCGCGACCACATGACAGTTTTGCAACCGCAGTCTTTTGCGGCACGCAACGTATCGCTGCAAAAATCGCCGCTTGGCGGAGCAAACAACGACGGCATTTTTCCGCACAACTCAAAAACAAGTTTTCCGCACGTCAATATTTCGTTTACGTTTTCTTCATAGGTTAATTTTCCGTGCTGTTTGTGAAAATAGCCGTGATTGCCAATCTCGTGTCCTTGATCACAAATTTTTTTAAGCATTTCGGGGTTTTGCGACACCCAGTAACCACCGACAAAAAACGTGGTAGTAACATTATAAAGCTCAAAAACGCTTAGCATTTCATCCAAATATTCAGTGCCCCAGTAGACGTTTATCATCAATGCAACTTTTTCACCGCTACCACGATAAACAGGATCGATTTCAGTGTTACCAAATACGTTAGTGGTTGCACCCGAAAGCCCGACAACCGTCACAGCGCAGATAATCACAGCCAAAAGCGCATTGACAACAACGTGTAAAAACACCTTAGATTTCATTAAATAGCCCCAAGGTATTATATTCGAAGCAACGAATAACTTGCGCCGCACGGACAAAACAAGACTAGAAATTTTGAGTATTGCAACAAAATAGCCCCAAAATTCTACTTTTAGGGCAACGTCGAACAGCAAAATGCGCCACACGACTCAACAAAATTCCAGATACAACCAGCAAAACTTCAACACAATGGCACACTTTCACGCCACACGCATTACATCAAAGCAATTCCGATAAATATTGTGCACAAAAACGAAACAAATCAACCGCCAGCACAACAAACACGTTTGAGCGTACAACTGTTTTTGTCAAATCAATTTCGATAGCACGAAGCAAGAGCACCACCTAAAATGCAACTATATGGTAGCCTCGCTTTAACCAACCTTTTCCCTACCGATTGAAAATAAAGCGAATGTAATTCCACGCAGGAACCGTATGAGTGGAGACCGTTATCCTCAACAGCTATCCAAACTGTACGCACAAATTACAACCATTCGACATTACCCCATTTTCGACACAACTTTTTGCAACGTGCAATTTCATATTTATCGCTTATGCTTGATTATTTTGTCAAATTCCGTGATTCTCACCGCAAAAATAGCCGCACCAACGCCGTCAGTTCAAGCTCTACTTACCGCCTTGAATAACCAATTTTCCAAGCAACATTTTCAACACTTTTCCCAAGAACACAGGCATTTTGTAACATACAATTTTGTTTTTCACCGATAATTCCTCACTGTTTTTACAAAATTTTATGCCAAGTTAAGTCAAAACGTTACAAATTTTTCAATTTTTCAATGGCCGAAGCAATATTTTCGGCAAAAACGATATAGCTTCCGGCAACCAAAACATTTGCACCGGCATCCACTACAGCCTTGCCCGTTTCGGCATTGATACCGCCGTCAACTTCAATAAGCTTTTCGGGGAAAAGTTCCCTTGCACGGCGGATTTTTTCAACACTTTCCGTCTTGAAACGCTGTCCGCCAAACCCAGGCTGAACGCTCATAACCAAAACCATATCAAAACAATCGGCATACGGAATCAATACGTCTACCGGTGTCGCCGGATTTAACGCAACGCCCACTTTCACACCCAACGAACGAATGCGTGCGGCTGTTTCCGCCACACTGTCTGCAGCTTCGTAGTGAAAAGTGATAACGTCGGCACCAACGGAAACAAAATCCTCGATAACAGCCAGCGGATGTTCACACATCAAATGCACGTCCAGCGGAAGATTGACACTCTTATTCAAAGAGTCAACGTCGGATAGCTCCAAGGCGGTATTTGGGGCGAAAACGCCATCCATGACGTCACAATGAATCCAATCGGCACCGCATTTTTCAAGAATTTTGCTTTGTTCGTTCAAATTTTCACGCGGCACGTTAAGCACGGACGGCGCAACCAAAATTTTATCCATACAAATCTCCTCAGAAAAATCAATACTTGTTTTTTTCCGCTTCAACTAGTTCTTTCATTTCTTCCAAATAGCGTTCATAGCGCTCTTTGGGAAGCTTGCCATCCAAAACGGCAGCTTTCACGGCGCAATCGGGTTCGGCAACGTGCGTACACGAAGTGTATTTACAGTTTGCGGCAGTTTCGACGAAGTCATCCCAATAAAGACGCAATTCGTCCGAACGTATACCGTCCAAATCGCACAGCGAAAAACCGCAAGTATCGACGACGTAACCGGCAAGCAATTTGTGCAAGGAACTGTGTCGAGTCGTGTGCATTCCACGCCCCGTTTTAGCGGACAAACCGCCGGTTTCACCACGCACAGTAGGCAGCAGCGCATTCAAAATGGAAGTTTTTCCAACGGCCGATTGCCCGGCAAAACAAACCACATTTCCTTTAATATATTCTTCCAAAAAACTAACATCGCCGCAACTGGCGGAAATCTTTACAACCTCACACACAGACGAATAATTGTTTTCTATCAATTCCGCCGTGCCGTCGTCAACATCCATTTTATTCACAATAATTATTGGCCGAATGTTTTGCTGAAAACAATTTATCAAAACTTTATCGGCTAAAAACAAATCCGGCTTGGGTTGCGAGCACAACACGAGAAAGCAAATATCGACGTTAGCAATTTCCGGCCTATGCAACTTGTTCTTTCTGGGCAAAATTTCCGAAATAACGCCTTTTCCCTTGTGTAAATCCTCAAAACGAACTTTATCGCCCACAATAACGTCAAAATCGTTATAGCGAAATTTTTTTGGCGAAAAACACGTAAACACGGCGTTATCAGTGCAAACAGTAAACACACCACCGACAGCTTTCGTTACTACACCGTTAAGACTGCTGTTACTCATCGGCTTCCTCCAAATAGCGACGGCGAAGTTGCCCGCAAGCACCTTCGATATCTTGCCCCATCGTTCTGCGGCGTGTTGCGGAAATACCCAGTTTTTCCAAATATCCCAAAAACTTTTTCAAATTCTTTTCACTTGTGCCGCTGAGCCCGGTTTCCTTGACGGGATTCAACGCTATCACGTTGACGTGCACAGACATGCCACGAAGTAATGACGACAGTTTCAGCGCATGTGCGTACGAATCGTTTTGACCGTCGATAAGAGTATATTCGATAATAACCCTGCGCCCGGTCTTTTCAAAATAATAGCGACAAGCGGCAACGGCATCGGAAACAGAGTACGCATTTGTAATAGGCATTATTTCCTTGCGTTGCTCGTTATCGGGGTTGTGCAAACTTAGCGTCAAATTGACGGAAAAGCCCATATCCGCAAGTTGTTGCATTTTGGGAACAATGCCACATGTAGATAGCGACACGTTACGTTCAGAAACGTTAAGACCGCGAGGATCGGACAACAACTTCAAAAATTTGGTGACGTTTTCAAAGTTATCCAGCGGTTCACCACTACCCATCATCACAACGTTCGTGACGTAACGTTGATTATCCGTTCCCAAAGCGTTTACGCTGAGAACTTCTCCCAAAATTTCACCTGCGGACAAATTGCGCACCAATCCGCCAAGAGTGCTTGCGCAAAAACGGCATCCCATGCGACACCCCACTTGGCTGGACACGCACAGCGTATTGCCGTACTTGTAACGCATCAAAACGCCTTCCACAACGTTGCCGTCGTAAAGTTCAAACAAGAATTTTTGCGTACCGTCGGCGGATGTAAGCGTTTTTATTATTTTTGCAGAAACGGCAACACACCCAAAATCCATCAACTGCTGACGAAATGACTTTGAAATATTCGTCATTTGGTCAAAATCGGCGCCTTTCGTAAGCCAAGAATGCAGTTGAGACGCAACAAAAGGACGCACCGAAAAATTTTCGGTGACGAATTGCGTCAATTCTTCCAATGTGAAGTCGTTCAAAATAGTTGTCATTTTCAGTAATTTCTTTGTAAAACAGCAAGATAAAAACCTTGCATGCCGTCTTTGTGCGGCAAAAATTGATAGCAACCCTTATCAAAGGTTTGTGGAAGTTCGGGAACACTTATTTTACCCAAACTGAAGTTTTCGTGCTCACGCAAAAATTTGCGAATATTTTGTCCGTTTTCGTTATCAAAAACGGTACAGGTGGAATAAACCAATCTACCGCCAACTGCGACGTATTTAGCGCAATTCCACACAATTTTTTGCTGAAGTTTCATCAATTCGGAAATATCTGCGCTTTCACGGAACAGCTTGATATCCGGGCGATTGTTAAGTACGCCAAAGCCACTGCACGGCACGTCGCACAAAACTGTATCAAATGCGTCAAACCACGCCTCAACAGGTTGTGTCATATCCAAACAATGCGTTTCCAGTTGCACCTTCATGCGGTCGGCATAGGATTTTATCAGTTCCACACGGTGCTCATGAATATCGCAAGCGACAACTTTAAGTTCGGGACGAAGTTGCTTGACGTAAACAGCCTTGCCTCCGGGTGCAGAACAGCAATCCAACACGGCACCGTTTGCACCATTTGCAACGGCTCTGGAAATTGCCATTGAAGACAAACTTTGAGTTGTGAAATTTTCCGAAAGGGGCGGCAATTTGCCGCTAACCAAAATCGCATCGTCAAAACAAGTTTTTTCGTAACACTCAAACAAGTTAAATGTCGTATTTTTTGATATACGTACCGCAGTTTTTTCGTCCATCGGACAAGAAACAATACGAAAAGCTTCGTCTTTGCCGTAGTCTTTTATCAGCTTTTTCAGCGCCCATTCGGGGTAGGAATTTTGCACCGAACAACGCTGAACGTCGTCTTCCGGCCAAGCATCAAAATTGCTTTCAGCAATGCGCTTGAGCGTGGCATTAACAAAACCAACTTGACGGCGATCTTCGGTAATCTTTGCCAGTTCGGCAAGGTCGTTAACAACGGCATACTTGGGAATGGATAGATTCAGCAAGCAATAGCAACCCATTTTCAAGATGATAAGCACGTCGCCTTTTGGCATTTTCTTGACAAAATGAGACAAAACGTACGTCAATTTCAAATCTTCATCCAAAACGCCGTAGACGATTTTTGTTATCAACGCTTTATCTTGAGACTTGCACACCGCCAAAGTTTTGTTCAACGCAATAGAGGAAAAAGCTTTGTCACAGTACACCGATTGCAGCGTTTGAAAACTCTTCAAAAAAGCGTTGTTCATCACTCACCCAATACCGTGCCAACTGCAATGCGTTTGCCGCACAAAAAACTGACGATATCCATACACTTTGCACCTTGCAACTGCAACCTACGCACGGAAACAGCCTTGCCGTCGCCGCAAATAATTGCCAAAAACTTTTTGCCACATTCCACCACTTCACCCGGAACACCATAATACGAATTTTCACACAAAAGCAAATCGAAGATTTTTAATATATTTCCATTCCAAGTTGTGTGAGCGCCAACATTAGGAGAAAGTGCTCGAACAAGGTTTATAATTTCGTTCGCCGACCGTGACCAATCAATTTTTTCCTGTTCGGCGGAAATCTTTTTGGTGAACGTGGCTTCTTCTTCGTTTTGCGGAACAAACGTCGCTGTTCCGTTTTCAATTTGTTGCAATGCTTCGCAAATAGCTTCGGCACCCAACACCGACAGCCTCTCAAAAAGCTCACCGCAATTTTCATATGGCGCAATTTGCAACGATTTTTTTACGATCATGTCACCGGCATCAACTGCCTTCACTGTTTGCAAAATAGTAACGCCCGTTTCCGTGAAGCCTTGCAAAAGTGCCGATTGTATGGGAGACGCACCGCGCAACTTGGGCAACAGCGAGCCGTGAATGTTTATGATACCGTGCGGCGCAACATCAATCACTTCTTGCGAAAGTATTTGACCGTAAGCGGCCGTAACCATGATATCCGGGGCAAGGGATCTTAGCGTTTCTACGCCGTCACGGGATATTTTTTCAAATTGATAAAGCGGAATACCGTGTGCCAACGCAAACTTTTTGACAGCACAAAATTCAACTTTCCCACGCGCGCCAATCTTGTCAGGTTGACAAACGCATGCCAAAAGTTGATGATTTTCCATTATTTTTTGAAGGGCACAAATGCCAAAATCAGGCGTGCCCAGAAAAATTACTTTCATTTTACCTCCTTTGAGACAAGGAAACTCCTAGTCGGGTAATTTTTTCTTCATTTTGTCGGCGAACAGTATACCGTCCAAATGGTCCATTTCGTGCAAAAATACGCGCGCAAAATATCCTTCAGCATGCAGCGCATGTTCCGCACCGTATCTATCGAAATAAGTTATATCGATTTTTTCGGGGCGTTCGACTAATCCGCGAAAACCCACCACCGACAAACAACCTTCGTTATCCACGCATTTTCCTTCGGAATGCACCAAAACAGGATTAACCAATTCGTACAATACGTCGTCGTATTCCACAATACAAACGCGTTTCAACACTCCCACTTGCGGAGCGGCCAATCCCAGCCCTTCGGCATAGTGTAACGTTTCAATCATGTCATCCAACAATTGATGCAGTCGAGCGTCATACACTTCCACCTTTTTGGAAATTTTTCTGAGCAGCGGATCGCCCATTTTTACAATATTTCTTCTTGCCATTTTTCACCTGTTAAGATAAATTTTGAGGATTGCGTTCTGCAAAAACAGAAACTGATCCTTTTGTTTTTTCATTACAAATTTCGTAAATAGATTGCAAAGTTTCGTCCAAGCAATTCTTTGACAATTTCATCAAAATTTGGAAACGGAATTTCTTTTCCGCACGTTTTAGCGGACAACGCATTTTATCTAAATACAAAAACGATTCCGGTCTGTATTTACGCAAGTTGGCTATTTTTGCAAATTGTTCCGTCAACATGTCAATGCAATTCTTTTCGTCCTCACCTTGATACAAAATGCGGACAATTTCCGTAAACGGCGGAAAACCTGCGGTTTCACGAACAGCAATTTCCTTGCGATAAAAGCCCAAATAATCTTGCTTTGCGGCAAACGCCAAACAATAATGTTCGGGAGTGTAAGTTTGCAGCACAACCTTGCCGTCGTCCACACTTCGACCGCTTCGACCGGCCACTTGGGTTAGCAACTGGAACGTTCTTTCACACGCCAAGAAATCGTCTCGGTGCAATGCCTGATCGCCATCCAAAATTCCAACAAGCGTAACTTTAGGAAAATCGTGCCCCTTGGCAATCATTTGCGTTCCAACCAAAATTTGTGCTTCTTCGCGAGCAAATGCATCCAAAATTTGAGCGTGACTTTCCTTGGTTCGTGTTGTATCGGCATCCATACGCAAAATTTTTGCATCGGGAAAACCTTGCTGTAGCAACTGCACTATTTGTTGCGTTCCAACACGCCCTTGACGAAAACTTTCCTCGCGACAATTCGGACACTTGGTGAGCATGTAGTACTTTTTGCCACAGTAGTGACATTTCAACATACCGTCCTCACGATGAACGGTCAAACTAACGTCACAATCGGAACATTTGGCAACGTAACCGCACTTCGTGCACATCAAAAATGACGAATAACCTCTGCGGTTGAGAAAAATCATTGCTTGATTGCCGTTTTTGAGCGTTTCAGTCAGTCGCATCAACAGCAGTCTTGAAAACACGCCTTTGTGGCCTGCGGCTGATTCCTTTGACATGTTGACAATTTCAACTTGCGGCAACGGCCGCTTGTTGATACGCTCGGGCATGGAAATCAACTGCAATTGTCCCGTTTGCGCCTCGTGAAAACTAACCAAACTTGGGGTTGCGCTGCCCAAAACAAGCGCCGCACCGTTTTGTTCGGCACGGAACTTGGCAACGGCTACCGTGTCGTAGCGAGGATTAAAGTCGGAAACATAACTTGCATCGTGTTCTTCATCCATAATTATTGCGCCGATATTTTCCAGCGGAGCAAAAACGGCACTTCTTGCACCGACGGCAATTTTCGCTTCTCCTGTTTTCAAACGCAACCATTCGTCGTAGCGTTCCCCCACGGAAAGCCCACTGTGCAAAAGCGCAACGGTGTTACCGAAACGTTCACGCAAACGGCGCAACATGTTGGGAGTTAAAGATATTTCCGGCACCAACATAATTGCAGTTTTTCCTTCCGCCACTATTTTTTCAATCACGGTGAGATAAACTTCCGTTTTGCCCGAACCCGTAACACCATGCAACAAAAATCTTCCGCCTTTTTGTGATAAAATCGTTTCAACGGCATTTTGTTGCATTTCGGTAAGTTGATGCCGAACGGTATTTTGCAAATTAAGCCCCTTGTAGGGCGTGCGATGCACCGCCATTTCGAACACGTCAACAAAATTTTTATCAACAAGTGCTTTCAGCGCACCGTTACCAAACTGCGCATTGAGTTTTTCGCAAAAAGTTGCACCGTTTTCGTATAAAAATATCACCAAATCCCGCTGCTTGACAGCGTTGGGCTTCAGTGAATCCAATATGTTTTGCAAAGTCGCACCAACAGCAAGTTGCGCAACTTTTTTTGAAAGAGTTTTAACGCGGTTACCACGCATTTCGGCAGGAATAAAAAGCCGAAGGACATCTGCCCAACGAAGATTGTACTCCTTGCGCATAAACTGACCTAACCGCAACAGTTCTTCGGAAACAGCAGGAAAATCATCCAACTGTTTGATAATATTCTTCAGTTTGTCCGACGGAACATCGGAGGTTTCAGCTTGTCCGATAACGAACCCTTCCACGTTTCTATTGGCAAAATTCACCAAAACGCGGCTACCGATAGGAACGTTTTCGCCCTTATAGTGAAAAACTCTGTCCACTTCGTTGGCAGCAACGTCTACAATAACAGAATAAATCATTTAACTAACCTATCCAAAATCAAATCGGCAACTGCAATTTTGGACAATTCAGGGAAAGTTTCGGCACTGCAACTGTCTATCAATGTGACAACGTTTGTGTCACTGCCAAAAACGGAATTGTGCTTGACATCGTTCAAAACAGCCAAATCGGCGTGCTTGGCCAGCATTTTGTCCTTGGCAACGTTAACATCACCGCTAGTTTCAGCGGAAAACACACACAAGAACTTGTCGCCCTTAATTTCGCCCACAGCCTTTGCAATATCAGGATTTTTTTCAAACTCCAAACAAAGTTTGTCCGTTTTGATTTTTTCCGTTGAAAAAGTTTTGGGTTTGTAGTCGCACGGAGCAGCCGCCATAACAAACGCATCGAACTTATCCGCACGCTGCAATGTTGCATCAAACATTTCTTGCGTTGTTTGCACATTAACAACTTGTGCCAACGGGTTGATTTCGACTGTGTGTCGAGCCAAAATTACGGTAACTTCGGCACCACGCTTAATTGCCGCATCAACGACAGCCGCGCCCATTTTACCGCTAGAAAAGTTGGATATAAAGCGAACGTCATCCAATTTTTCCAACGTTGCACCGCACGTTACAAGAATTTTTTTGCCGTCCAAATCAAATTTTGGGCAAAGCAATTCTACGCATTTTTCCACAATTTCAGACGGTTCAGCCATTCTGCCGTCTCCCACGTCGCCGCATGCCAAAAAGCCACTGCCGGCATTCACGACATGAACACCACGCTGTTTCAAAACGTTCAAATTTTCGTTAAACGCAGCACTATGGTACATATTCACGTTCATTGCCGGGCAAACCACCACAGGCGCAGTAGTTGCCATGACAGTTGTTGACAGCATGTCGTCGGCAATGCCGTTAGCCATTTTTCCAATAATATTTGCCGTTGCAGGGCAAATCAAAAATAAATCTGCTTTTTTTGCAAGCGAAACGTGTTCCACTTCCCAATGCGCTTTTTCGCCGAACATATCCGTCACGACGGGGCGATTAGAAAGTGTTTCAAAAGTCAAAGGCGTGACAAATTCCGTGGCATTTTTCGTCATAATAACGTCCACGTTTGCCCCGAAATTTTTCAAACTGCGCACAACCTGGCACACCTTGTAGACGGCGATGCCACCGCTGATGCCCAGCACAACGTTTTTACCTTGCAATTTCAACATAGCTCTACTTTTTGATTTCGGTTATACCTTCGTCGAATTCTTCCGCAGCATAGGAAATGGGTTTGCTTTGCGGAGCATCCGGACTGTTGTTAATTTCCTTTGCACGCTTGGCAACCACACAGCAAAGTGCGTATTTGTTGCCGGCCTTTTCCGTCAATTCGTCAATAGGTGGATTTGTAATCATTTTTTACTCCTTTTTTTCAAAATTTCGATAATTTCGGCAACGGCTCTGTCGACGTTGTCGTTCATAATGCAATGATCGTACTTGCTGCGTTGCGCAAGCTCAAGCTTGTTGCGAGCCATACGAATTTGAATTTTTTCCGGTGTTTCCGAGCCACGCTTGATCAATCTGTCGTAAAGCTCTTCTTCGCTGGGTGCTTCGATAAAGAACAGGATGCTATCTGGATAGTTTTGCTTGACCTGCAACGCACCTTTAACGTCAATTTCCAAAATAACGTCTCTACCGAAATTGAGCATATCTACAACAAACTTTTTGGGCGTGCCGTAGTAATTTTCAAAATGTTGATCGTATTCCAATAATTCGTTATTACGCACCATTTCCAAGAAAGTTTCGGTGGAAACGAAGAAATAACTTCTGTTTTTTCTTTCATTAGGACGGGGAGCACGAGTGGTTGCCGAGCACGACATTACCAAATCGGGCATTTGGCGCATAAGTTCCGCACAAATTGTTCCCTTACCCGCTCCACTGGGACCGGAAATGATGATGAGATTGCCCATTTTCTTTTCTTCCATAATTTACCTCTTTTGTTATTCTAGGTTTTGTATTTGTTCACGAATTTTTTCGATTTCGTTCTTCAAGTCTAATGCAACGTTAGTCAAATCAACGTTGACGGATTTGCTGCAAATTGTGTTGGTTTCACGGTTGAATTCTTGTACCAAAAAGTCCAATTTGCGCCCAACCGGTTCTTCGGTTGACAAAATTTCACGAGCGTGAGCGATATGAGCCGTTAAACGGGTAATTTCCTCGTCGATGCAGCACTTATCGGCAAAGAAACACACTTCGTTGGCAAGTTTGGATTCGTCCAATACAACATCTTGCAAAGCCGTTTGCACGCGAACACGCAATTTTTCACGATAATTTTCGGCAACGGTAGGCGCAACAATTTTCACTTGCGACACCAAACCTTCAACAACGTTCAATTTGCCCAACAAGTCGTTACGCAACTTGTTGCCTTCCGTTTCACGCATGACGTTGAGTTGCGCAACTGCACCGCTCACGGCTTCCGCAAGCATTTCTTTCAGCACTTGGTCGTCTTCGGCAACTTGTTCCAAATTGAGGACATCACCACAGCGCATAAGTGAAGAAACAGTGAAATCGTCACGCAAATTCGGAAATTTGTTTTTCAAGGCATTTACAGCGTCCACGTAGCCTTCGGCAAGGGTTAAATCCACTTTAACTTCCTTATCCGACGACTCCACCAAACGATAGTTGACAAAAACGTCAATGTGTCCGCGCGAAAGCCCTTGCTGCAACAAACTGCGAATCATATCTTCGTATGCCAAAAACGCACGGGGCATTTTGGTTGAGATATCCAAAAAGCGGTGATTTACGCTTTTAAGTTCCACAGTAAGTTCCTTGTTGTCTCTGTAAGCGACGGCCTTGCCGTACCCTGTCATACTTTTCATAGTAGCACCCGAATTTTCAATCAATATATTGTAACACAAAAGCACTTAATTTTCAATTGATATTTGCAAATAATATTTACAAATAATATCAAACTTCTCCGCGCAAGTGATTTTTGCATGAATTGCAAAACAAAGTTGCAAGAAAAAGCAAGTTCATTCTGACATTTTTACGCAAAAATTAGCTTGGTTGGATACAAAAATCATTCTTAGCCATTCACCAACTGTTCAAATTGCAATTCATCGATAACTTCCAACCCCAAAGCACGGGCTTTATCCAACTTACTACCGGCATCCTCCCCGGCAATCACCAAATTCACGGTTTTCGAAACTGTAGCGGACAGTTCGCCGCCCAAATTTTCGATAATTTTGGACGCTTCACCACGCGTATAGCGTGAAAGTTTGCCCGTAAGCACAACTTTTTTGCCGGCAAAAATTCCGCTTGAACTTTTCTTTGCATAGGTCGGGTCAATTCCGAAATGCGCCAATTTGCGAAGAATTTCCAAATTTTGACTTTCACGGAAAAATTGCAAAATACCTTCCGCAACAACGTCACCTATTCCGTCGATACAAACAAGTTGTTCGGCCGTGGCCTTGCCAAGGTTTTCGATACTGCCAAAGTTGGCGGCCAAATCTTTTGCGGTGACGGTGCCGACGTTATCTAGCCCCAAAGCGTAAATAAATTGCGGCAAAGAAACGTTTTTGCTGTTTTCGATGGCACGCACCACTTTTTGCGCCTTTGTTTTTTGAAAACCTTCCAGTTGCAACAGCTGTTCTTCGGTAAGTTCGTACAAATCGGCAACGGATTTGACTTCAAGTTTGTCAACAAGCAACTCCACGGTTTTGTCACTAATTCCGTCAATATCGCAAGCGGCCTTGCTGCAATAGTGAGAAAGTCTTGCGACAATTTGCGGACGGCAGTTTTCGGCGTTAACACAATACAAATTTGCACCCACTTCGCACAGCGGCGATCCACACGACGGGCAAACGCTAGGTTTTTCGATAACAGTTCCACCATCTTCGGCAGCCCCCAACACTTCGGGAATAACGTCGTTACTTCTGCGAACGAAGACCAAAGCATTTTTACGCAAATTTTTGCGTTCGATATCGCCGTAGTTGTTCAAAGTTGCACGGCGAATGGTTGCACCGCACAGTTCAACGGCATCCAGTTTGCCTATAGGCGTAAGTTTGCCTGTGCGCCCGACTTGCCAATCAACGTCCAGCAATTTCGTTTGAACTTGTTCGGCATCGAACTTGTAGGCAACGGCCCATTTGGGAAATTTATCCGTGTAACCAAGTTGTTCACGAACGGCATAGTTGTCCACCTTGATAACGACGCCGTCAATCAAAAAGTCAAGTTTGGAGCGGCGTTCACCTATATACTCGATAACTTTTTTTACTTCTTCAAAAGTTTTTGCTTTTTCAAAAACGAAGTTGGTAAGCATACCGTTTTGTTGTAAAAACTCCACCAATTCCGTTTGTGAACGAGCATTCAAGCCTTCTTCGTAGCCACTGCTGTAAAATACAACGTCCAAATTGCGTTCGGCAGTGACTTTGGGGTTGAGATTTCGAATTGCACCGGCCGCCGCATTGCGTGCATTCTTCAAAGTATCGTCGGGGTGTTTGCGATTGTAGTCGTCCAACACCTTCAAACGCATGATACCTTCGCCACGCAGCTCGCACACGCCCTTAAACGGTATGGAAAGCGGCACGGTTTTGATAGTTTTCACCTGCTCGGTAACGTCCTCGCCGATAATTCCGTTACCACGAGTTGCGGCACCCACAAAATTGCCGTCACGGTAGGTGACGTTAATCGTTAGCCCATCGTACTTCAACTCTACTGTGAAATCAACATCTCCGACAGCCTTGTTCACTTTGGACATCCATTCAGCAAGCTCACCGAAGCTTTGCACCTTATCCAAACTGTACAAACGCTCCAAATGTTTGTGAGATTGAAAACTTTTCAAAGGTTCGCCGCCTACACGGTGCGTGGGGCTATCCGCAAGCACCACACCCGTTTGTTTTTCCAAAGCGACCAGCCTATCGTACAGTGCGTCGTAGGTTGTATCGGCAACCGACGGCTTATCCAACACGTAGTACTCGTAAGCCCAAGTATTCAGTTGTTTTACGATTTCTTCCATCGTCATAACGATTTTAACCGTCCTATTTGATAATTTTCATGGGGGCAAATTTGATATTTAACGATTTTTTGCCGGCCTTTTCAAACGCCACGTCGGCAACGTCGCCGGCAATACGCAAAATAATGCCCCTACCAAAAGTCGAATGTTCAACAATTTGACCAACCTTGAAATTTGCAACCTCTTTAGACGACTTGCCTTGATTGGGGGACATCGCTGTAGGTTCCCTGTTGATAAGTCTATCCAAGTAGGCATCGTCAGATAACTGCCTTTCCGTTGAAGGAGCACGGGGCGGCTGCAAAAACTTTTGCACTTCGGCAAAATATCTACTGGCAAAGGTGTTTTTGCGTTGTCCCCACAAAAAGCGAGAATTTGCACGCGTCAAATACAGCCGTTTTTCAGCACGGGTAACAGCAACGTACATAAGCCGACGCTCTTCTTGCAAAGAAGCCGATTCGTAGGAGGAACGTGAAGTTGGGAAAATGCCGTCTTCCAACCCAACGACGAACACGCATTTGAATTCCAATCCTTTGACGGCGTGTATCGTTGCGATGGTGACAAAATCTCCGGTGTTTTCGTCGTCGCCGTCGGTAGCAAGGGAAACAGACTGCAAGTACTCCACTAACGAAACATTGGGTGTGTTCTTGCAAAATTCGTTGACCGATTCTTCGAATTCGTCGATATTCAACACACGGTCTTCATCGCCAATCTCGTTGTAGAACTGCCGGAATTCCAAAATATCCAACATTGTGTGAACGAACAAATTGACAGGCAGTTTGCGAGACAAATCGTCCAGTTCTTCGTAGAGCTTGTAGAAATCCAAAAGTTTTGCCCGAATACCGGAATTAAACGGTTCAAGATTGCGTTCGTCCGATATAACGTCGATAAGGGAAATTCCGTAATCGGCGGAAAGCCCACGAAGTTTGGACAAAGTTGTATCGCCAATACCACGTTTCCGAGGAACATTGATTGCACGCAAAAATGCCTCCGAATCGCTGGGGTTGACAATAAGTTTCAAATAGGAAACAACGTCCTTGATTTCCTTGCGTTCGAAGAATTTGAAACCGCCAAAAACCTTGTAGGCAATTCTGTTGCGCTGAAATTCTTGTTCGAAACTGCGAGAAAGGGCATTCATGCGCATAAGCACGGCAAAATCTTTAATTTTGTATTCGCCACGGTAGCAAAGCTGTTTGATTTGCTCGCATACAAAATACGCTTCGTCTTGTTCGCTGTACGCCGTGAACAACTGTGCCTTCACACCGTCGGAATTCTCCGTCCAAAGTTTCTTTTCGAAACGCTCGCCGTTTTTTGAAATAATGTTGTTGGCAACTTCCAAAATTTTCTTTGTGGAACGGTAGTTTTGTTCCAACTTGAAAATTTGACAATCGGCAAAATCTCGTGAAAATTTCAACAAATTGTGAGCATCGGCACCGCGCCAACTGTAAATTGACTGATCGTCGTCGCCAACGACAAAAATATTGCCGTACTTTTCGCCAAGCATTTTGAAAATTTGATACTGAACTCTGTTAGTGTCTTGAAATTCGTCAATCAAAATGTACTTGTAGCGTTCACGGTACTTATCCAAAATTTCCGGGAAGCCACAAAACAATTTGTGCACATAGTACAACAGGTCGTCAAAATCCAAAGCGTTGTTTTCCCGCATTTTTGCGCTGTATTCGTCAATTATTTGCAGTAAACGCTCTTGCGAAACCAGTTGCGAAGCATTCTTCATTTTTTCCATTTCTATCGCTACCGCTTCGTCTAGCGCTGATTCGGCAAGTTTTCCGTCGGGCAAATCAGGCATGTTGTTTTTCAGCTCCGAAATACCTTCACACAAGTCGTCTACCACTTTGGCATCGCTGTCATCAATTAGGTCTTTTACGATTTTTTTGATGAGACTTTTCTTTTCGTCCTCGGCATATATGGAAAAATTGCTGTTACGCTCCAACTTTGACGCTTCCGAACGCAAAACCGTTGCGCAAAACGAGTGAATAGTTGAAACGTGCATAAATTGAGCGGCACAATCGAATTCGAACAAGCGGCGCTTCATTTCGTTTGCCGCTTTATTTGTGAAAGTTATTGCCAAAATTTCCGAAGGATTTACGTGGCACTCTTTCACCAAATACAATATTCTGTTTGTAAGCACACGCGTTTTGCCGGTACCTGCACCGGCCAAAACCAACGTAGGTTTTAACGGAGCTGTTACGGCAAGCAATTGCTGTGCATTTAGTTGTTGAAGATTCAAGATTCCTCCGAAAATTACTTACTTTTTTTGTTAGGTTTGCGATGAGTGAGTGTGGCTTTTTTCATATCGACGGAAACACCTTTACCGTGCTTGGCGATAAATTTTCGTTGAGCGGCAAAGCCGAAACGCCCCAGTTGCTTGCCCGTTGCATAGTAGTTGCCATGCTGATAATTGACAAGTTTTGCCAATGCATAGTTAATTCCGCCGTTTTCGTCGACAATGCTTTCGTCGGCGTGCACCGCCAATACGTCCGCCAAAAATATATCGTGCGAGCCTAGTTCCAAGGTTTGAAAAACACGGCATTCCAAGTTGATGGGCGATTGCTGTATAAGCGGCGTTTTGACAAAATCCGCTGGCTCTTTCGCGAGACCCATTTCCGCAAACTTATCCTCGTCACGACCACTGCGAATGCCGCAATAATCGCAACAAGGCAACAAATTTTCCGATGTTAAGTTAAGAACAAATTCTCCGCTGTTACGCAAAATATCGTAGGAAAATCTGTCGTGACGAATGGAAACGTAAACGCGTGGCGGATAAGAACAAACGACGCCCGTCCAAGCAACTGTGATAATATTTGAATTTTCCATATCGCCAACCGTGACCATCACGGCGGGCAACGGAGCAAGCAAAGTGCCTGCTTTGATTAATTTTTTGGACACAAAATCCTCCTTTTTTTTTGCTGTTACACACAAAAACAGCATGAAATTCACAGAATATAATCTTTAAGAAATAACCATTCCGCCTTGAGGCAAAATATTTGCAAACTGGCGTTTTGATACTTCTAGCATGCAAAACGACGGCGCATCCACACCTTGCAAGCAAAGTGCGAACTTTCCACATTATCAATTATCCGAAATTGGTGTTTACCCAAGCAATTAGGTCAGCTTTTCCTTCTTGACGCGACAACAACATAGTTCCGTCGACTTTTAACTCTACTATCGGCAACTTGTGCCCGTTGAAAAAGTGAAAAGGAACGGTTATAAATTCAATTTGATCCCCCACTGACAAATTCAAAGTTTTTTTGCAGTGAACGTAATACTCGCAAAGCTCACCTTGATAGTTAATGTATTTATTCAACTCGGCACACTTAATCGTGACGTTATTTTCACGAAATTCTACGACTTCGCCAACAAGCGTCACACAGCTTTGATCGTCCGAGTACTTTTCAATCATCTTTTTTGCCACTTTTTGATTGGAAAAATTGTATCCCGACAAAAAGACAACAATATCGAAAGAAAAATTACAATCTTTTTCATGCGACAACTCCTTGTAAATTCAAGTTTTACAAACGCATCAACTACCGCTTTGCAACACCAATACAGCAACACAACATGAACACGGTTGTCCGTTCAACTGACATGTTGCAACGAAATTTGATTAGAATAACGCACCAAATATTGAAATTAGTTATTACTCACACTCAAACCGAAAAATGGCACAATGTGCGCTCAACTACTTGAATTTGCGCTTTTCCTAGGGTATTTTGCACTATTATGTCTGAAATAGTATCATACAAAACCGTCGGAATCAAGTATTGTAGAGTTACATTGTCGGAATATTCCACTTTTTCTTCTTTTGCTTTGCCGTTCAAAGCGCGGCGCAACGTTTTGAGCAACGAATAGTCTACAGTTACGTCCAAACGGGTACAATCCGTCATTTGAAGTTTTTCGCACAAAGACAAAACACTTGCACAACTACCGCTATACGCTCGCACAAGGCCGCCGGCACCCAACTTGACACCGCCAAAATATCTTGTAACGACAACACAAACAAAATCCAAGCCGATGTTTTTTATGCATTCGTACATTGGCAGTCCTGCCGTCCCTTGCGGCTCGCCGTCATCGCTGAATTTTGCCTTGTCGCCGACGATATAGGCATAACAGTTGTGCGTAGCATCAAAGTAGCGCTTCTTTTTGGCATTCACAAATTCAACGGCTTGCTCGACGTTATCCACGTGAATTGCCGACGCAATAAAACGGGATTTTTCAATAACGATTTCCGTCATCACTTCTTTGTTTTCGATGGTTACAAATTCTTTCATTGTTTTGCACTTAAATTCGTTGCACTACTTTGATACGATAACTTTCAAGTGAATTTTCTTGCCCTTGTGCAAAACAAACTCGCCTTTTTCCAAAGATTCAGGATTCAGCGTCCAAGCAATGTTTGCAATTTTTTCGTCATTAACGGAAACGCCGCCGCCTTCAACCAAACGGCGTGCCTCTCCGTTAGACTTGCACAATCCGCACTTCACCAAAATATCGATGATGTTACCTGGTTCGGAAATTGTAACGGTGGGCATATTTTCAGCATCTTGTGAGAATGCCGCACGAACTTGTTTTAAAACTTCGTCCGCCACTTCTTTTCCGTGAACTATTGCCGTCACTTCGTAGGCAAGGCGCTCTTTTGCAGCGTTGATGCGTTCATCGTTGTGAGCGCAAAGCTCGGAAATTTCTTCCAAAGAAACGAACGTGAGCAACTTCAAACAAATTTCCACGCGGTCGTCTTCAACGTTTCTCCAATATTGGAAAAATTCGTAAGGCGTAGTTTTGTTTGGATCAAGCCAAAGTGCCCCCTTGGCCGTTTTGCCCATCTTTTTGCCTTCGGATGTAGTAAGTAGCGTAAAAGTAGCTGCATAGGCAGGTTTTTGTTCCTTTCTGCGAATCAAATCCACACCGGCAAGCATATTGCTCCATTGGTCGTCGCCGCCCATTTCCAAAACACAACCGTAATCTTGGTTAAGCTTCAAAAAGTCGTAGGCTTGCATCAACATGTAGTTGAATTCCAAAAACGTCAAACCTTTTTCCAAACGTTGTTTGTAGCATTCCGCCGTAAGCATTTTGTTGACGGAAAAGCACACGCCCACGTCACGCAAGAAATCGATATAGTTCAATCTGCACAGCCAATCGCCGTTATCTACGAAAATTGCCTTGCCGTCGGAAACGTCAATAAAACGGGACATTTGTTTTTTGAAACATTCAACGTTGTGCGCAACGGTTTCTTTCGTCATCATGGTACGCATATCCGTGCGCCCCGTGGGGTCGCCAACCATTCCCGTGCCACCGCCAATCAAAATTATGGGACGGTGACCGGCGCGTTGCATGTGTGCCATCGCCATAAGCGTCACAAAGTGCCCGGCCGTCAAACTGTCAGCAGTCGGATCGTAACCGATATAAAAGGTGACTTTTTCTTTACCAAGCAATTCGTACAACTCGTCTCCGTAGACGGTTTGTTTGAGGAATTCGCGTTCTTTCAACACGTCAAGAACATTTTTCATAGTAGTTTTTTACTCCCTTACTTATTTTTTAGTGAATATTGATTCAGCCTCAATTTTTTCGAAATGTAGGCGTTTTTAATTTTTTTTTGTAGGCAACCTGAGTACAATCTGTTGCTCCGTACCGCTTTTTATTGTTATGCCTCGATTTTCGCAAAGTAGCGTGAAGCGTTTTGCCCCATAACTTTGTGCGACAGCCAAGCGAACAACGCCGCACACATCAAAATTACAACCCACATCAAAACCAACGCAAGCTTTTGCGCCGTGACATTGTACCAAACGATAAATACCGTTGCAATCAGCGCCATTGCTACCAAAATTACAAGTCCGATAAGCATTGCAAGCCAAGAATTCTTGGCATTTTTCAAACTTTGATTAAAATTTGTCCAGCCGAGTTTTGGTGATTTCAAATCAATTAATGTTGTGATGCACATTCCACCAAAACCAAGCAAAACCATGGTTGCAAACATCAAAATACCTACGTACCAATGCAATTTGAACAGTACTACCGACAAAACGATTGTCACAAAATCGACAGCCACCATAACGGCCGTAGATAAGATAACCTTTGCTAACAATATTTTTTCAAAACTTATCGGCAAACTTTTCAGTAAATACAGTGAGTTGTTTTCTCGTGAAATGGGATACAACCCCAAGACATTGGAGCCAATACCCAACAAGGACATGTATGCAACAATTACCAACGGCGCAATAGTTTGGTACAGTGCATCGCCCCTCAACACTTCTATTAAACTTGCGCCACTTTCAACATCCGTTTCGTTAAACGCAAAGAAAAAGAACAAAATCATTATGGGCATTAGCACCAGCCCAGCAAACGCTTGGAAGCCCATTTGACTGTTGCGAGCCGTGCGTTTCAAGTCGGCACGCACCAATTCTTTGACGACACCGTTATTTTTCACTTGCAATTGCTTTTGAGTTGTACTTCGACGCACCAAAGCGCCACCGCTTTCTACCGAGCTTGACAGTATTTTGCGGTAGCACGGCCATGCAATTAACATAACCACGGCAAATAATGCGGCATTTTCCGCCAAAGTGATCAAAAACGGAACAAGCCAGCCAACAAACGAAGTTGCAACTGTCGACGCTGCCAACATTCCATTGGAATGCAAAAATTGCAAGTTTTGCCCGGTTGCTTGAAGTTGATGAACCAATGCGAGAACAATTTCTTGCATGCTGGAAGTATCGCCTTCCACGCTGTCACCTTGAACGCTACTGAACCCCCAAATATACAGGGCAAAAATTGCAGCGAACAGCACAATTTGCACAACCGTACGCACAATGCCGTTTTTGCCAATTTTTGCAAGAAGCACCGAAACCGGAATGGCCAAAGCACAACCCACAAGAAGCGGCAACACCGGGACAAGCACTAACGCAAACGGCAACATCAAATAGAATGCCGCAGTTGCACCGGCGCCAATTCCGTAAGGCAACAACAAAAACAACACTGTAACCGCAGTTGTGATAACTTCGTTCAAATACACTACCGTAAATTTAGCAGCAAACAGCGTTGTGGATTTTATCGGCAAATACAGCAGTCTGTCCGCATCCTTACCGTTGAAAACGTTTGTTAAAAGGGAAGGCGTGCCAAAAATCAGTACTAACCCTTGGCACACGGTAATTAACAGCGTTACAATGTGACTGTCCGTCCCCGTAACACTTCCCAACATGTAAGTAAACACAGCCATTGCAACAAGCACGGGCAAAAAACAAATACCCAACACAACGAATGCAATCACTGTACCCGACCGTTTGTTTTTTGCGTTAGTAGGCTTGGCACGATATTGTTGAACAAATGCCAACTTAACTAGCGAAAGATACTTTTTCATAGTTATCACCACTATTTCGCACCGTCATTAGTGATTGTGAGGAAAATACTTTCCAGCGAAACGTTTTCGTCAGCACGAATATTATCCAAAGTATCCACCGCAACAAGTTTTCCGTGATTTATGATACCTATTCTATCGCAAACCTTTTCCACCACGTCAATTACGTGTGAACTGAAAAATACTGTGTTGCCCTCATCGGCGTGCTTGCGCATAAGGCGTTTAAGCTGATATGCCGACTGCGGATCCAATCCCGTTAACGGTTCATCCAAAATCCAAACCTTGGGATTGTGTATCAACGCCGCTATCACCATCAATTTTTGTTTCATTCCGTGCGAATAGGAAGATATCATGTTGGGCAACGCATCGGTAAGTTCGAATATTGCAGCGTATTCTTCAATTTTTGCCTTCAACACAGCACTCTCCACGTTGTACATTGTTCCGATAAAGTTCAAGTATTCGATACCCTTCAATGTTTCGTAACTTTCGTGATTATCCGGAACAAAGCCCAAACGACTTTTTGCAACAACGGGGTTTTCGGCCATATTTATGCCGTCAACTAAAATTGAACCTTCGGTGGGTTCCAAAATACCCGTGATCATTTTGATTGTAGTAGACTTTCCCGCACCGTTTGGGCCAAGGAAGCCGAATATTTCGCCGTCGTGAATTTCTAACGACAGATTATCCACTGCAAGAGTTTGCGACTTTGCGTAGGATTTTGAAACGTTTGTAAGTTTAATCACAATTTACCTCCAAACACGGTTACAATTTGAATGTTTTGACTGCCCCAAAGTACTATTTGCAAGTTTTTTGCGGAAATTGAGTTTTTTTATTTGAGTACCAAAACACTAAAGCTCCGCCAAATTAACAGCTTAACGCAAGCAATGGCAACAATTATTGAAAAAAGTTGGTATCGGCCATTATTAGCACACGCAAGCAACCCGATTAGTACTAACCGCACTCCCAAATGCACGTTCACGAAATAGCAACCGCCACTTCCGCGGTTTGTCTCTCCACAAAACGGCACGGCAAATGCATGGTGAATTGCTTTTTATGTAATGCCACTAGTAACCAAATTTTTAATTATTGCGTATCAAGGTTTTTGCGTTGCCGTAACAAATATTTTCCGCAAGCATTTTTGCTGCGTGCATGTCGTATTCTCCCGATTCCACTTTGTTGCCGATGTAGTCGGAAAGAATTCTACGGAAGAAATCGAAACGGCTGTACGACGAAAAACTGCGGCTATCCGTCAACATACCCAAATTGGTGCCCAGTGCCGAGTACTCAGCAACGGTTTTGAGGTTGCGTTTTATGCCTTCCAACGTGTCGTTGAACCACCATGCCGCTCCCATGCGTACATTGCGAAAAGCACCTGTGACGCATGCAATTTCGGCAAGATTGCTGTCGTTCAATGTGTAAAGCACCGTGTTCGGGCGTTCTTCGTCCGTTACTTGATTGAAAAATCTTACGATATCTTTTACGCATTGCGTTCCGCCGATTAGGTCAAAACCGCTGTCAACACCGCAATGGGCGAACATTCCCTTGTTGTTATTGCGAATTACGGCAAAATGAATTTGCATTGCAACGTTACGCTTTTTGTATTCTTTGGTAAGTTTTACAAGCAACCAGCCCAAAAATTGTTCCAACTCAGCTTCGGTTAAGTGGTTTCGATTTTCAAACAGTTTTTCCGCTTGTTGGTCGTTGACGTAGTCTTTAGGGAACCTCTCGAAACCATGGTCGGAAATGACGCATCCCTTGGAAACAAAGTAGTCTAACCGTTCAATTAAAGCAGACAGATACTCGTCCGCCGTCGTAATTTTTCTTCCGACAGCGTGTTCCAACTTTTCAACATACTCTTTGGGATTGTACGCTTTATCCGGGCGAAAAGTGGGTGCAACTTTTGTGCCACCATACACGCCGTGAGCATTCAAATCATCGCAAGGATCGTCCGTCGTGGCGATATATTCCACGTTGAAATGCTTCAGCAACTTTTGCACCGTCAGCGTTTTCAATTTTTCGTTTGCTTGCGTATAAATGCGTTCCGCACTGTCCTTGTTCAGCGGCTCACAAATACCGAACACTTGCTTCAGTTCCAAATGCGTGAAATAGTAAAGCGGATTGCCAATAAGCTGCGGCATTATTTCCGCATATTTCACAAACTTATCGTGGAAACTAGCCTTGCCGGTGATATATTCTTCGTCCACGCCGCACAGCCGCATGGCACGCCACTTGTAATGGTCTCCGGCAAGCCAAAGTTCGCCGATATCCGAAAAACAAGCGTCTTGCTTGATTTTGTTTGGGTCTAGGTGACAGTGGTAATCTACAATCGGCAAGTCCTTGACGTGCGCATAGATTGCTTTTGCACTGTCACTATGCAGCAGTAATTCGTCACTAAAAAATTCTTTCATTTTACATCCTCGAAATATGTATAACACGGCAAGTCGGCCAGTTGGAAAACAAATTGCCCCCCCACTAACACAAGCTAGCCGTTGTTTTTCCGCGAACACAAAGAAACATACAACAAACGCCGGCAAAAAGGAAATAGCGTTCACAATATTTTTCCTCGTTCACATGGTTACAACCCGCTTAAAAACTTTGCAATTTTTAATAACCGCAACGCCAAAAACACTTTGAAACTTGACGGTTTTAGCATGAGCGCACTACCCAACAGCAAATTTTTGCGGCGCGACCGATACTATTTTTGAGTTAGTCCCGTATTTCTTCGGCAACTTAAACATTTACACTTTCGCTTAAAGAAAGTTAATTGCAACGCAGTAGGTTAAGCCGCCATGACAAGAACTTCCATCGTTGGGTCCGAAAGGTAATTTTCGTAACATAATTCTTGCTATTTCGAAATGCAACAGTTCAGTTTCAAACAGACTTGGCCGAAATAACACTAGTTTTTGTTGGATTTTTTAGGTTGACGGCAACCAATATCTTGACCGTTTCCGCTGGGCGTGAAAAACACCTCGTTCTTAACTTCATTCGGCAAGTACTGTTGTTCCACCCAGCCGCCATAGTTGTGCGGATATTTGTAGGGAACGTTATCAGGTGTTTCCGTATCGCGAGAGTAGTTTTTGTCCATCAAATAGGACGGCACACGTGCGGTAGGATTCTTTGTGGCACATTCTGTTGCGGCACACAAAGTTGCTTCGACCGAATTGGATTTGGGACAGTTGCAAATGTACAAAATTGCTTCGGTCAGTGGCAAACGACCTTCCGGCAAGCCCAAATTTTGAAAAGCCGTTAACGCACTTGTTGCAACAACCAGCGCCATCGGATCGGCCAACCCCACGTCCTCGGCAGCATGAATAACTATCCTTCGTGCAAGCAACAACGGATCGGTGCCGGCTTCCAGCAAACGAGAAAACCAAAACATAGCACCGTTAGGATCGCTTCCGCGCATACTTTTGATGAATGCGCTGATCATATCGTAGTACATGCCGGTATCCACCGAAAGCGTACGCTTTTGCATTGACTGCGATGCCGTAAGTTTGTTTACGTGCACCGCACCGTTGGAATCCATATCCGTGGTGATAACAGCCAATTCCAGCGCATTGTAGGCGTTGCGCAAGTCACCGGCACTTGTTTCGGCAATATATTCCAATGCATCGTCATCCACAACAATATTTCTGCGAGAAAGCACTTCGTCACGCTTCAACGCATCTTGCAAACCGTGCAAAATATCTTGCTTGGTAAGTGGCAAAAATTCAAAAACTCTGCAACGGGAAACTATTGCACGAGTCATGGAAACGTAGGGATTTTCCGTTGTGGAGCCAATGAAGGTGATAACGCCTTTTTCGATGGCAGGCAACATGCAATCGCTTTGCGCCTTGCTCCAACGGTGGCATTCGTCCAGCAACAAATACGTTCTTTGCCCATAGGCATTGAAACGCTTGGTGGCCTCGTCGATTATTTTCTTTGCATCGGCAACACCGCTGCTGACGGCATTCAACTTTTCAAAATGACTGCCGGTTGTATTGGCAATCACGTTGGCTAGCGAAGTTTTGCCAGTGCCAGGAGCTCCCCAAAAAATACAACTGCCAATCTTATCTGCTTTTATGGCACGACAAAGCAACGAACCGTCGTAGATAATGTGCGATTGCCCAATGAACTGCGAAAGCACTTTGGGACGCATACGCTCCGCTAAGGGCACGTTGGCCACTTTGTCTTGCTGAAATATTGAATTTTGTTCAAACTGTGTCATGATACAATTTTAGCATTTTTTTTTGACTATTGCAAGGCAAATGAACGGGGTCTGTAAAAATAATTTAGAATGATATTTAATATATTGCGTGCGCACAAAACACAAAATTGTTTTGCGCAAGGTAAAATGATCCAAAAGCATATTTGTGCACCAATAAAATTTACAAAAAGCTGTTGCTGAACGAACCGCTACCGAATTATTGATTTAATTGATACCCAAGGAAGAAATTTCGCAGGAGACGTCCGAATGGCAAACATAACAATTGATAGGTATTTGAAAACCAACTAGACGACAAAAGACTTCAAAAAAAAACGTTTTACGGCACGCTACAAACAAAAAAAACTGCCGTTGCAAGGGCAAATATCGAAATTTTGACCAATTAACGGTTGAATATAAATTTTTGCGGAAACTGTTGCACGAAAAGCAACAACATGCAACTGCGATTTGAGAAAGTTAACTTGATATCGAAGGGGTTGCGAAAACAAATGTTTTAGCAGTCACCACAAATACGGAAAATGATGCCGTTGCAAGGGCAAATATCGAAATTTTTGACCAATTAACCTGTTGCATATAAAATTTTGCGGAGCTTGTCTATATGGCAAACGGCAACAGGCGGCGAAATTTAAGAAAATCAACTTAGCGGCAAAGTGCTTACAAAAAAAATCGAAACGCACGAATACGCTATATGCAAACAAAACGCAAAATTACAAATTTTGACGCATCCGCTATCAATACAAAAGCACATGAAAACCAAAATTTTAAGCAAGTGCCAAAATTCAAAAAAAATAGCCGATCGTTTAGCAACGAAAACGCACCACCAGTCGGACAATGCCATCACCCCAAAAGTCGGAATCAATTTATCAAAGAAAAAATTGGAAAACTTGAAATTTTCACGAGAGTATATTTATTTGCGAAAAAGTTAAAACTAGTTGTGCAAGAACACTTGTAAAAGGAGGCTATCATGAAAAATCAACAAACA
>CAZADD010000002.1:0-2533 GCA_964483825.1 uncultured Oscillospiraceae bacterium | reverse complement strand
ACTAGTTGTGCAAGAACACTTGTAAAAGGAGGCTATCATGAAAAATCAACAAACAATTTTGTGCGACGTGTGTGCGTGCAAACATCACAAATTGCAAAACGGCACGGGTTGCTGTAAACTGGCACAAATTACCGTTACACCTTGCGACGATTGCGAAACGGCACACTACTGCAAGGATTACCAAGAAAAATAGCAAGACAATTTAGTGCACGAAATGGTGATGGGCTTGGTACGCCGCAAAATTTAGCCAGCAAACTCGTTGCGCCAACGACCTCCTTAATGCAAGGAGGTCTTTTTTTTATTAACAAAACAGACCAAAACGACACGGAACACTATTACGGCGACACCCAACAAAAAAAAACAAGCTAGCTTGAAACAAAACAGTACCCATGAAAATTTTAACTTCACAATCCTGTTGATTGAAAACACAAAAACCAACACCGATTTTTTATCAAAAAAAACGGCAAAATCAAGTTAATGATCTTGCCGTTGAAGTGACGTTTGGAAAATAATTTGTTGGAATTTGAAATTGTCGCAACAAAATAATTTGTGCTATTGTCGTGAATTTTGGGCTACGTATGCCAAAAATTCGGGCGTTTTACTCCAATACTTACTGCCCCAGTTTTGAAAATTCCATTTTTCCGAGTACTCATTGCACTCGTAGTCGACATAGTACAACGTGCCACGGTTCAGCACGAAATTAGTTGGGAAATAATCCACGTTCATGTTGGCCGCTTGCAAATTTTTGCACAAAACATCCATTTGCGAAAGCAATTGTTCTTGCAATTTGCCGTGCATTTCGTCCTTCAAAACAAGGTCGAAAACCGTGTAGCCTTCAATAAATTGTTTCAAAATTCTTTCCTTTTGAACGTCAACATCCAATAGCACGGGCACGTTCACCCCCACCGCTTTCAATTTGCGATAGTCGGAAAGTTCCGATTGCAATTTGTCGCCAAAAGTATAGTAACTGCACGGCTCGTGATGAATTTGCTTTAACACATATTTTTTGTTTTCACTTGCGACCAAATAGGAATATCCGCCCTTGCCGTGGCCAAGCAATTTTAACACTTCAAACTGCTTGCCGTTGACACTTAAAAATTCCGCCATGTAACCTACTCCGAATACTTAAACTGTTTGGCAAACTGAATGAAATTTTCCGCATCGGAAAACAAACTTCCGGTTTTGGACCAAATAAGCACAATTTGCTGCATGATCTTTTCTTCCAAAGGAATACACACAAGTTCGTCGTCCATTTCGGCAATTTGACGGTACAAAAACGCACCGGCCGTACCGTAGGACAAAAACTGCTTGACGGTGTACAGTTGCGAAGAATACAGCAAAATGTTGGGTTCCACCCCGGCATTTGCAAAAGCACTTTTAATAACGACGTTTTGATAACTATCCGCCTTGAACAAAATTTGCTTTTCGTCGGCCAGTTGTTTGAAAGACACTGATTTTTCGCGCGCTAACGGGTGATTTTTGTTGACGCAGTACACCAATTCAGTTGTAACAAGGGGCACAATGTTGTAGTCGTCGGTGACAGCACTATCCAAAATGGTTATACCCAAATCGACGGCGTTGCTATCGACAAGTTTTCGGGTTTGCAACGAACCTGTTTCCAACATTTCCAACTGCACGTGCGGATAGGCCTTTGTGTAGGCATCGAACATTTGCGGAAACAAAAACGTGGAAATCATGGCAGGCACGGCAATTTTAACGTGGTTGCGGTTGGCGGAAAGCTCCTTCATTTGATGTTCCAAAGTATCCACCGCTTGCAAAATGTACTGCACCTTTTCGTAGAAAAACTGCCCCTCCACCGTTAGTTGCAATCGGTTGTGCTTGCGATGAAACAGTTTTACGCCAAATTCGTCCTCCAATTCCTTTATGCAAAAAGAAATGGTTGGTTGGCTGACAAACATTTTTTCCGCTGCCTTGGTGATACTTTCGTAGCGGCACACTGTTTGAAAATATTTCAGTTGCAATAACTTCATAATTGCCCCTTTGAACACGGCTAATTTAATTCGCCAATACGCCGCATTCATAAAAAATCTTTATGAATTATATCAAAATAAAATGGAAAAAGCAAGATAAAACACGGTTTTTTGCAATATTTTGCAAAAAAATTATAAAAATTTTCAATGTCAAAATATAGAATTAAAATTTTGTGCCAGGTAAGAGCCCAAACACATAACAACAGCGTACACAAAAAAAACGAACGCCAAATAATCGCACGCTAACGAGTGTCGTGAAAAATGGTCAACTAACGAATTTAATTTACTTATACAACAAAAGCAACGAATTTATATTTTTTAGCAAATAACACGCATCGGCAACAATACACTCATGAATTCCACGACGAATAATACTCAACTCAAATATCGCTAGAAAAAATTCAATTTTCTAGTTATTGTTTAGTTCGCAAAATTGTTGTACAATGAGAACGTAGCTACGAAATTAAAATTTAAGGAGCATTTAGATATGAACGAAATTGGACTTTACATCAAAAAATTGAGAAAACAAAAAGGATTGACGC
>CAZADD010000001.1:0-75338 GCA_964483825.1 uncultured Oscillospiraceae bacterium | reverse complement strand
CGGCAACCGTGTAGGTCAATTCACTACCGGTGTAGTAGAATTCTTCTGTGCTTGCTGCGGGTTTTTCCACGTTGAAAGGAACGAAAGATACGATGATTCCCTCAATTTCAGCCGTCAATGCTTCGCCGGAGAACAATTTGATGCCCGCATCGTGCTTAACTTTGATTGCGACGTTTTCGAAAGAGGATTCGTCGAAGTCATCTGCCGTTGTGTTTTCCTTTGTAAACACATTGATGGCTGTGGTAATATTGGAAAGATCAATATCCACGTTTTTGAAAGTTGTGGAGAAACATTGATGATAAGCCAACACACCACTGTTATCACCGAGAGCGCCAACTGTAATATTGGAAATTTTCACATTTGAAATTGTGCTATCTACCAATTTACCGATAAGGCAAGTGTCGCCGTCGGCAAGTTCGATGCTATCGAAATTGACGTTTTGGATTGTTCCGCGACCAACATGGCCAAAGAAACCGTGACCAAGTATTTTGAAGTTTTTGATTGTGTGGCCTTGACCGTCGAACACGCCGATGAAACCTTGTACGTAACGACCACTGGTGTACCAAGATTCGTCGTCTTGACCATATTCTGCGTTACCGCCAAGTCTATCTTGGCCATTGATATCGGCTGTCAAAACGTACCATTCTACCGTTGCGATAGAGTCGCCTTCCGCATTGAGTGTGCCACCAACGGTGGGGTTACTGTAAGTTTCGTGATCGGTGACGGTATACAATGCCTTGAGTTCTTCCACGGTGCTGATTGTGTGAGCAACGCGAACGGGCAAAGTTACGGAAATTTCCGTGCTGTCGCCAACTACAACGCTGAGAGTTGCAGTGCTATCGCCGTGCGCAACACCGTTAATCAATGCCGAGGTTGCAAGGGTAACTTTTGTGTCTTCTTGCGTAAGTTCGGTGACAGTGTTGTTTCCAAGAGCAACCGATTTCACCGTGACGTTTTCACCAAATGCAGATACGTCGATTTCCAACGAAGCTTTGTCGACATCGATCAAAAGACTGCCAGAAACGGAAACTTTCACAGTTGCTTTTTCGTGTCCGCAATAAGCGCATTGGTAGGAAGCAACATTTTCGACAGGATCATTCCAACGGTATGTACAGTTGGTTGTGTCGGAATGAGTGCAACCTGCGTTTGTGCAGCTAGCCGTGTGAGTACCATCGTTGTTGGAAACGTAGGTAACGTAGGAGTGCTTTGACAACGGTTTGAGGAAGTGTTCCAAGTCGTATCCGTTGAATCCATCGGGATCTTCGAAATATTCCTTGCAAGTCTCGCATTGATAGTACAAGTCGTGACCTTGTTCGAAGCAAGTTGAATTCGTTGCATCGTGCTTCGTCAAATTGTGGCCTTTTGCGCCAATTGTGAGTTCAGCAAGGGTTTTTTCCGTTGTACATGCTTCATCACTGAAATACTTTTGGCAAACAGAGCAGTACCAATATTCACTGTTACCTGCTTCCGTGCAGCTTGCTGTTTTTTCAGCCGTGTGCGTTGCGCTGTGGCCGTTTGCGGTGATTGTGGGAATTGCATCAATTTCCGATTTGTTTGCATCGAAAATTTTTGAGCAGTTTTCGCAAGTGTAGTACTTAGCGTTTCCGCTGCCGGTGCAACTTGCTGCAACTTCCGTATGTTCCAAGTACGAGTGGCCTTTTGCGGCAATTTCCGGAATGGCATCGATGGGATTTTTGTCGGCATCAAACAGTTGATCACAACCGGAACACGTGTAGTACAGATCATTGCCCTTTTCCGTACACGTTGGATTTTTCGCTGCTACTTCAACGAATTCGTGAGAGTGTGTATCGCACGCACCAACACAAAGTGCACACAAAACCATCACGACAACCAGTAGCGCTACTAGTTTTTTCTTCATAGTTTTTTCTCCTTTTGAAAAATTGTTGTGTTTTTTTGGCGGTACACCTCCGCTTAATGCCTTTGGGAAATGATTTAGTTGATCTAGTGAACGTAGAGTTCGCTAACAAGCCAACCGTCTTGCGACGGCGTTCCGTCCGACAAGAACAGATAGAAGTAACAATCACGCGTAGTATCCAGTTGACTTGCCGTGTACTCAATTTTGGTCCAACCGTCTTGCGTGATAGAAACGACCAAATCGGCAGGTTCCGTCCAAGGATTATCCAAGGCAACTTTGAACGTTGCATTGCCACCGCCTTGCGGACGGTAGACGTAGAACACGATAGTTTTGTTTGTGACGGTGTTTGCCTGAAGTTTGAACACGCAACCGTCACAGTCGCTTGTTACGCTACTTGTTATTGTGTAGCCGTAAACAGTGCCGTAGGTTTCATCCGTCACAATTTTGGACGGGCGAATTTGTGTAGCTACAGTTTTGTACTTCTCTACGTCCTTTTTGAGTGCCTTAAGTTGGTTCATTGTGTTTGAATCCAGTTCCGCAAAAACTTCGTCGGGCAAGTCGTTCAGTGCAATGTCGTACAAAATACCAAATTCTTGGATATCGCGAGGAAAATCGTGATTGGAATCGAAATTGGCAATTATATCACTGTACGCTTCGGCAACTTTTTGCGGTTGTGCCTTCATTGCGTTTTTGATAGCATCAACAATTGATTGTGAAATTTCGCTTTGGAACTTGCCTAAATGCTTGTACTGCAACCAAACGTTGATGATTTGTTCGCCTGTACTGTTTTCGTTAAGTGCATTGGCGTTATCCACAAAATTATCTATTTTACCTGCCGATTCCAACACTTCGATGCTTTCTTCCGCTTCCGTTAAACGTTTTTCCAGTTTTGTCAGTTGCGAAACATAGTTTTTGCAGTAGTTGGGCATGTCGTCCAACAATTGGCGCGCCGCAACGATTGCCAATTTGTTTTCCAAGGTGACTTGTTCCTTTTCGGGAACGCTTTCCATTGCTAAAACAAATGCGTTGACGATGTTATCGGTTTTTGCTTGGTCAAAATACAAGTAGACGGAGGTTGCTTTCCATTGTCCTGCCACTTTTGCGGCGGAAGGCGCTGTGAACACACAGAACATGCCGTCCAAGTTGTTTGTGGAACAAAAACTCGTTTCAATTTCGATAAGCGTCCATTCGCCTGCTTTCAACGAAAAATCCAGGTGATTTTTCCAGTTTTCCGCCCACACGACAAGAGAAGCATTTTCCGTGGGAGCGTACACGTAGAAACAAATTTTTTCGTACTGCCAAATTTTGTCGTACACACGCAAACGGAACTCTGCTTGATGCGTAGCGTTTGTGTGGCCTTGTTTTACGTCGCACACCATCACGTTTCCGAAGGTGGAATCGGCAACGTAGCTAGTTGTGCCCTGCCACGAATTACCAAAATCCGTGACGGTGCTGACTTTGTCGCTGTTTTCCACGGTGAAATCGAAACCGAGAAGATATTTTTGCGATTGTGCCACAAGTGCATTGAGTTTTTCGACATCTACCGTTGATTGTTCTTCGGCAGACAATTCGTCGAACAACGTTTTGGCAAGAGTTACTTGAGAAATAAGCTTGGGAAATTCCGCATCTTGAACGTTGGGGAATGCTTGCACCATATCCACAACCAACTGTTTTTTGTGCAGTTCAATTTGCGATTTATACGCCTCTACGTCCGCCCACTTCGTCACACGGTAGTAGGCAAGGTCGGACAATGCGTAGTACTCGTTGGTGAGGTCGCTAACAAGCGCGTAGCGTTCCATCACGTTTTGCGACGTTATTGCAACGGAAACGGTTTGAGTGATTTTTTGGTCGAATGCTGCCGCTTCCAGCGTTGCAATTTGATTTTCCGCAGCGGTAAGTTTTTGATAGTTGGTTACCGCCGCTTTTCCGGCCTTGGACAATTCCTCGTAGGCCGTGCGAGCGTTTTCCACCGTTTGTTTGTGTTCCAACGTGATATCGGCCGCTTCGGGAAGCTGTTGAATGGCGGAAATTACGCTAGCAGCGGATTCTGCCGCAGGCACGCCGTACAACGCCGAGAACAAGAATGTCCCGCTGAAGGGTTTTTGCGCATTGGAAATGATGGGGAAGAAGGAGTTTTGCGTGTCGTTTTCGATAATGGAGGTGTTGAAGCGCACCATTGTCCATTGTTGCGACGGAAGTGTGGTTGCATAAGCCGACCACGAATTCCAACCGCCGTGAATTTGCAATTTGAGATCGAATTTCGTGGGATTGTACATCCACATCACCACTTCGCCGTAAGCGGAAACGTCCAAATCGGTAAATTTGAAACTTTGTTCGCCTGTGGATTTTGCATCGACGATAATTGACCAAATTGCGCCGTAGTTTTCGTCAACTTCCTGCGCTACCGTAAGGCCGTTGCCGTATTCCCATTTTGTGATGACATCTTCGTCCGAACGGGGCGTGTAGACGGCAGAGAATCCGCCAAGCAACGCTTCGTAGGTTTGAAGTTGAGCATTACTTGCTTCGTAGCCGGTTTTATCTTGCAAATCGTTGTACAAGCTGCGAGCATAACCGACTAAATCGATAAATTTGACGTATTCGGTGAAGTTTTCGCCCGTCAAGCTTGATTGCGGAGCAATGCTTGCAATGCTTGCCACAACTTGGTTGAAATCTTCCGGCGGAACGTCTTCTGCGCCCAATTCAACGCGCATTTCGTCCACATATAGCGTGGCTGCGCTTTCCACGTCGAAACGGAACAGCACGCCCGCAACGTTAGTTTTCTTTTTGTAGGAGAATTCCGCAAGTTGGTCGTACTTGACTTCCGTCCAAACGCCCGGTTGCAGCTCTTGTTGCTTGCTGAACAGTGCCGCACCGGCTTCGGTGGTTAGTGACAGAGTGAGTTTTTGCGTCGTTTCCGATGCGTTGTATACTTGCAACGACACGGATTTTAATTTTGTTGCGTCCAGCTCGGGCAAATTCGAATGTTTGATAAGTTGAACGAACGAATGTGACGAACCGTTAACGAACGTGTACTTGAAACTGCCGTTGCCAGCCTTGACGTAAGCGGAATCGGTGTTGATGCACGCTTTGTACTCGTCACGCGGAGAAATATCCGTGGGATACACCGAATACAAGTCGTCGTTGTTTTCAAAACCGTTCAAAAGGGTTGGGTCAAGCGGTTGCTGCGGGGCATCGGGAAGATTGGAATCATCCGTTTGGGGAGGTTGGCAGGCACAAAGCACCAAACAACAGGTGAGTAACAACAAAATAATTATTGTAGCGAATTTCTTCATTTTGTTAGCACCCCCCCCCCCGATATCCAACCACAGGTCGGAAAGTGAAATTTGTCGGTCGGCGGCAAGCACGAACGTGCCGTCGGATTGAACGGTGTTATCGAAGGTTATTTCGATTGCCGTAACCGTGCTCCAATCGATATCCGAATCGAACAACACGGAAACGGTGCGAGACGCGCCTGACGGACAGTAGTTTGTTGAAACGTCCACGTTGCCCGTTGTGGTTTTAAGCACAATGCGGAATTCGATTTCGCCTTCCGATAGGTTTTTGTAGGTGAAATACAATCCCGTTGCCGTAACGTTTTGAACAGCCACGGAAATGGACGGACGGTACAAGTTAACGTACTTGCCTTCGATAGCTTTCACTGTGAAAACATTGTTTTCGGCATCGTAGGTGCTACCTGTACTAAGCGTTGCGTTTGCTACGCTCAACACTTTGTGTGCCGAAACGGAATATTCCACCGTGCGAACGCCGGTATTGATTGTGTAGGTTGCAGCGTTGCCGGTGTTTGTTATTTGATACACGTATCCGTCACCTTGGGCCGTGCCGCTGACGGCGTTACCGTCCACCGTGACGTTTTGTTGCGTAGAATACACGCTTACGACAGCATTTTCGCCGTTACGCTCTTTGACGACGAGCAAATTGTCGTCGGAATCCAACGCAAGAATTCTTTGTGCCAATTCTCTGCGAACGGCATAAAGCGTTTCGTCCGAATTTTCGTAGGAAACGGCACCTTTGAACAGTTGATTGTACAAATCGGCAACGTAATCGTCGAAATTGACAGTTATTTGATACTTTTCGGCCAAAGCGTTGAGTTTTTGTTCGTAGATGCTCAACATGTTGTAGTCGTCCACGCCGTCGCGGTAGGCTACAAGTCGAGTTGTCGCAAACGGTTCGTCACTGCCGTAGTAAGCACCGGGATACAGCAACCAACCGTCGCCGTTGCTACCGTCGCCACGGGAAGGCGTTTCGTAGACATCCGTATCCACGTTGTTACCGTCGGTGAAATTGCTCCAATACTTGTTCGTGCACCAGTACAAATATCCGTTCACACCGTAGGACTTGTTCATCCAACCGTTGACACGGATACCAAGCGTTACGTCGTCGATATCCAGTGTGGGATAGGGATAATCCGTTTCGTTGCAACTATATGCCCACAAATTGCCGTTGACCCCTTGGGATTGATCTTGATAGCGTTGCAACACTGCGTAGTTATCGAAAACGCTCATATACGGGCAGAAAGTTGCGTCTTTCAAATTTGCAACCCAATCGGCAATGTAGTTAACGTTGGTGAAAACGGCAGGAATGTTGTAAATTGCCGTTTCGATGCGTTTGCGCAACGCTTCGTCTTTTTGCATGTACTCTTCGTTTTCTTGCAACGCTTCGATGGCGGCATCCAACGTTTTGAAGTACAAGCCGTCTTCCGCAAAGAATTCTTCCGATTTTTCAATGCGGTCGGTCACCCAGTCGGCTTCGTCGTAGGTGGACGGATAGAAATACGCGTGTTCGGCGTAGCACCACTCGTCCGTGCTGGCAATGGCAAGCTCAGTGAGGTACTTTATTGCTTCGTCGAACTGTGGGTTACCTTCCGTTGCTTGATAGTTTAACTGGAAGTCGACGGGAATAACGATACTTGTCATTTGTTTATTGTTGCGATAGCGTTCGAAACTTTCGGTGAAGTGTTCCGATTCGTAGTTGTCACGAACGACATAGGTATCCACGTTGTACTTGATAAGGAAGTCGATGTAGTTATCCGTTATTTCCTTGTCGTTGCGGTATTCGCCGGAAGCAAGATATTCGCGGTACAGTAGGAAACTGGACATAAACGTGCTTTTTCCTTCAAGTTGGAAATCCCACACGGTGACGGATACCGGAATGGCCGTTTCTTCGCCATCCACCACAAGGGTAAAATTACCCGTGTAGGTGCCTGCGGCAAGATTATCCGAACACACTTCAACGGTGAAACCCTGGTTGATGTTTTCCGATTTGGCATCGTAGACGTTTTCGCCGTACTCTACCGCCGTGCTTTCCGGAAGCAACATATCGGGAATGTAGTCGCCGGCTGTGTACACCGTGCCACCGTTGTAGTTGCGTTGAATTTGAATGTACTTTTGGCGGTAGATTTCCACCGCTTCTTCCGGAATGACGTCGCCGTTAGAATTGGTCAAAATACCTTTTTTGAGGGTGACGTTGCCCTTGCCTCCGTCGAAAGTGACAAGAAGTTGTCCGCCCTCGTACTCTCCGCGCATCATTTCGATGTTAATTGCCGCATCGAGTTTTGTGTAAGAATCGTTTTTGTAGGTTTGTTGTATCACCTTGGTGGTGTTGTAGGTGCTCCACACTTCGTAGGTGGGTTCCTCTTGGGTGGGAACGCAACCGCACAACACGCACAGACACAACGTCACCGCCACAAAAACGGCAATCAGTTTGTTTTTCATTGTTTACTCCCGTTTTTGCAAACTATTTGCAAGCGTTGCTTATTGACGTCCAATTGTTTTTGAGATACGTTCTGTTGTAGTTGATGATTTGTTCCGGCGTAGTTCCGTCAAGTAATGCATAAACGAAGTTTCCGCCACCGTTGACAAACACGTTGCTAACGCCGGCCAAAGAGTAGATTTTTGCAGCACCGGGCACAAACATTTCGGCATAGTACCCCGTTTTCATTGCAGCGTTAACGGATTTTGTGAAAGTTGTCATTTCCAAGTCGTCGTAGGTTTCGCTAGACAACTTTGCAGGCAAACTCAATCCGCCTTGTGCTTTGTAGTACACTTTCATTCCTTCGTCAGAATACATGAATCTGATAAAATCTTTTGCAAGATCGATTTTTTCCGACCAACCGGCAACAACCATCGTGTGGTCGCAACCGCTGCGAATGTAAGCGTAGTGACGAGCTTCGGTGATGCGAGCAAGGTCAGCCTCGGTAACGTAGGAAGGTCTTGTTGCTTCTTTGCCGTCGTCCAATGCGTCGATGTAGCGAATAACTTCGGCAAGTTGTGCGTCGGTTGTGACGGATTTGTTTGGCAAAGTATCCAAAACAGCGGAAACAACAGGCATTTTGATATAATCGATGTTATAGGCCTTTGCATCTTTGTTTTTGTTCATTTCAATTTCCAACCAACTGCCGTTGACACAAAGTGCTGCTTGTCCTGCCAAGAAATAACTTTGCATATCCGTGAATGAGTTGGAATCGCTGTCTTTGTGCTGATAAACGTATTGCTTATTTTTGCCTTCCACTTTCTTTTCCAACAATTTGTTGACAACGTTCAAGGCAACTTCCAGTCCTTCGTACTCGTACAAACCGTCGCTGAAATTACCAAGCGGATCCAAGCCGTTGTTCCAATTTGCCATTGCTTCGGCACCTTCGTACTGAGCCATCCACACGCTCCAAATGGAAGTGTAGTATTCGTCGTTTTTGCTGTAAATGAAGGGAGCAATTCCGCTGTTTTTCGCCAAAATTTTGTCGCAAAGCGCAAACATTTCGTCGGTGGTTACGGGAATGTCGTCATCGGTCAATCCAAGTTGAGCCCAAACGTCCTTGTTGCGAACGATGCCCATGAAGCCGTCCGCCCAGTTAACGCCGTAGTACTTGCCGTTAACTTTGAGATAGTCGGAAATGGAAGAATCGGTTTTGGAAAGAATGGTTGAACCATCTTCGTATGGTTGAGTGTAGATGTCTGTCAGATCGGCGTAGATACAGTCGATTTTGCCGGCACTTGTGTTCACCGCACCTTGATAGCAGTTGAAGTGATACTTGCTGGGACGGAATGCAAAAATATCCGTGTAGCCGGTAAGTGCTTCCGAGTGGCCGTTGATTGCATCGTTACCGCCAGAGCCGGTCAGCGGATTGATATCAATTTTGATTTCCGGATGTTTTGCCGTGTAGGCATCGGCAAGATCTTGCAACCATTGAATGCCGTAGCCCAAGTTGACTACTTCGATAGTAAGAGTGTTTTCGTCCGGTTTGCCGTTGCAGCCGACAAACGCCGTGCATGCAAACACAATCACCAGCAAAACAGCCGCAATTGTAACAAGTTTTTTCATTGGATTACCTCCGAGTTGATTTTATATTTTAATTTCAGCGCACCTTCTGTGTGGCTGTTAAGTTTAGTTTGAACAAATTTTGCCGTTATCCTTTCAAACCGCCCATGTGCACCTTTTCCATGATAGTGTTTTGGAAAATGAAGAACAAAATAAGCACCGGAATAAGGGTGATGATAACGCCTGCGAACAGCCCCGGCATGTTTGCGGCATATTTTTGGTTTTCGCTGAAAGCGTACACGCCGTAGGCAAGGTTGGGATATTCGTTCATGTAAAGCAAAGTCGATTCGTAGTCGTTCCAACCTGCGATGAACGACATGATGAACAATGCCGAAACACTGGGCAACGCCATTGGGAACATAATTTTGAAAAACACCGT
This sequence comes from uncultured Oscillospiraceae bacterium, assembly GCA_964483825.1. Lineage (GTDB taxonomy): Bacteria > Bacillota > Clostridia > Christensenellales > CAG-314 > Fimimonas. Next base: position 65,751 of record CAZADD010000001.1, on the reverse strand, counting down.
GTAGTGCCCTGCGCCGTCCACAAAGGCCGCCTCGGCATATTCCCAACTTAGCGTTTTGAAGAAGGAATACATGTAGAAGAAATATCCGCCGTAAAGCGAAATACTCACAATCATGTTGACAGGATTGTTGATCAACCCCAAGTTGAACATCAAACGGTAGGTGGAACCTGCACTGCCGTACACCGGCAAAACCGCCACGAACAAACCCAACGTGTAGATGAATTTTGTCAGTTTGCTGCGGTAGAACACCAAAATGTAGCACACCATTGCGCTTGCCATGATGGACAGCACCGAGCTTGTCACCGTTCTCCAAATTGAGTTCCACAACATATTCCAAAACGAATAGTTGTCGCCCAACGAAGTTTTCAGCGAATTGAACGCCGTCACAAAGTTGGAAAGATTGAAGCCGCCGGAGAACCCGAACAACTTGTCGTTGATTTTGTCTTGAGTGTACTGGCTGTTATCCGTTTTTACCGCACAAATGAAGGCAAAAGCGAAAAAGAACAGCACGTAGGCCGTGTAGAGCACGAACAACACGAAAGCAATTGCAAACACCACTTTGCGTGACGTTGATTTTTTTTGATTTAGCATCTTGTTCATATCACGCATCCTCCTTGCCGTAAACAACCTTTCGAACAATAAGTGCCAACGGGAAGGAAATGGCCGTCATAAGCACGCCTATTGCCGAAGCCAAATACACGTCCTGCTTTACGCCGCCGGCACCGCTGACCAACTGATAGATATAGAACGACAGTGTCATGGTGCCGTTTGTGCCCTTGGTGAATGCCAAAATAGGGCCCGTTGCACCCAAAAATCCCGCAGTTGAAAGAATAACTATCGTGGAAACGGTTGGCCAAATGGTGGGAATGATGATGTGAACAAGTTCCTTGAACCAGTTGCAACCGTCGATAGAGGCCGCCTCCAACATTTCCTTGTTGATACCGTTCATTGCACCGTTCAACACAATAAGGTTCGTTCCGAAACCAAAACTTAACGAATAGAAAATGATCATCCAAATTGCCGTTTCGTTGCGTGTGATTGGGTCGATATATTCGCCGCCAAGCTTGGTTATAATGGCATCCAGCGGACCGCCCGGCCCCGTTGCGTTTTTGAACAAAATTACCAATGCCGAACTGGTGATGATGTTGGGCAAGTAGGTGACAAAACGGAACACTTTGTAGCCCTTTATTTTTTGATAAATGAAATAACTCATCAAAATGGAAATGGGCAACCCGATAACCATACCAAACACGTAGAACAGCACCGTGTTTAACAACGCTCCCCACAGTTCGCCGCCGGAAGTACTTAGCAATGAAAATATTTTTTGGAAATTTTCCAGAGACCATTCCGTTGCGCCAAAACCTTCACCGGTGGTAGGACGCTGAAACGCCATGAAAAACGCATCGAAATTGACGTACACGTAGAAAACCAAAAAGTTCAAAACGGGCAACGCCAAAAAACTGAACACAAACAGCCGTCTGTGCCAAATTTTTTTGCGTTTGGCTGAATTGAGAGTAGATAATCTTTGCACTGTTTTCTCCTTTGTGCATGAGAACACAAACTTTTTGTTAGAGATTTTGTTTTTGGTTAGTTTGCAAACGTTCACGAAGTTGCAAACGCACCTACACATTTGAAAACTTCCTGCGCATTGCATCACAACTTGTTGACGCAACGGCGCTATTTTCAAATAGTATTGTTGCTTACAATTGCGACACGCTTACAAGTGCTTTGTAGACGTTGCAATCGACGTTGTTGTTGCCGTAGGGCAAAATGGCTTGTTCCAGTTCCGGAATGTTTTTAATTTTGCCGTGCAAATAGTCGTTCAAACGCACGGTACAATCTTCCAAACGGGATATAAGTCCGCCCAAACGCACTTCTTGCACTTCCCAACCGAAAGGTTTGTTTTCCGCAAACCATGCGTCGCACAACGTTTTGCGGAAATTGCGAACGGCTTTCACTGCTTGCTTGTACCTTTTGACGATTTTTCGCAGTTGCTTTTTGTCATCGGAACGGTAAGCCTTGCGAGTGTCGATGCCCAACGTTGCCTTGTGCTTCAATGCCATGCACAGCGCAGCCATGTTATCGAACAAATACTTGTACTCGGCGTTGCGCTTGCCTGCCTGTTGCAATTTTTCCACCAGTTCGTCGTAGACGGCAAGTTGCACACGCTCGATGGCGCTATCCTTCCACCCCAAGAAACAATCGTTGAACAACATTGCCTTGCAAGCACTGTACGGCTGGGAGTAGTCGCGGTTGACGTCCATGCCGTTGGGCAAATCCAACAACATGAAGTCGTCGTAGTTCAAGCCGAACAGTTGATTGAACTGTTGCTTTATCGTTTCTTCGTCGAAAATGCCTTCGGCATATTTCTTTGCCGCAAACAACACGGGCAATGCGGAAAAATAACTGCAATCGTGACCGTTATCGCCCCACAAAGTGACCAAGACGTTTTGCACGTTGTGTTTTGCAACCTGACGCATGGCCGGAGCAATTGTTTTCAGTGCGTAGTGATTTAGGGGCGCAAAACCGCAATTTGTCCAAGCGGAACAGGCAAACCACAGAGGTTTGTTGAACCGTTCGTGCGAAACAAGCATGTTGTCGTACATTTCTTCGTCGGTGTTGTAGTAATCCCAGTAGCACAATTCAACGTCCGGAACGGCATCGATCACTTCTTGCGGAATAACGGCATTTTTGACACTGTATTCTCCGCCGTTACCCAAGCGGAAGAACATGTCGCTCCACATGTGCAATTTGAAACCGTACTTGTGTGCTATTTCCGTCACCTTTCCCAAGTGGCGCAACAGCAACTCGTACCTATCCACGTAGCCGTGTTTTTTCAAGTAACTTCCCAAACCGACGTGTTGCGCTTCGTCAAAACCGATGTTGACACTGCGTGAAGAAAAATCTTGAGACAGAGACTGAAACATTTTGTCTATCAAACGGTAAGTTTTGTCGTCGTCCACAAGCAAAATGTTATCGATATCCACGATATCTTCGTAGCAAGGCAGTTTCACCAAGTTATCCAAATGCGCAAGCGTTTGAATGCAAGGCACCAATTCCACGCCGTGGTCGCGTGCGAAAGCATCCATATCACGAATTTCTTCGTGCGTGTAACCGCCGCGAAGATAACCGAAAAACGGCTCGCTATCTATTTTGTACATATCGTCGATACACAACTCCAACAGGTTGTAGCCCATCTTTTCCAATGCAAGTATCAACTTTTTCACAACGCTCACTTGCATAACTGCGTTACAAGCACAGCAAATAAGCGCACCAAACTTCTTCTGCGTCATAAAAACCTCTAAATGTAGCACCTTTCACAAACGGCACTATCGCCTAACGGCAAAGTGTGAAACTTAACCCGATTTTTACACACAGGTGCACTCTACCATTCTGCGAATAACAGTATATCATTGAAAAATACCGATTTATAGTAACAAATTCGACAAAAAGTTGGTAATTTTCCGCCAAAATTGTCAAATTTGTACCACAAACATTGAAAACCGTCTTGATTTGGGCAAAAATGTGTGGTATACTGGGGCCATGCTTAACTTCGACTTGGATTTAACGAAAAAATTGCTAACGCATTTGGGGTACCTAGCAAAAACGTCCGTACAGCTTTACGACGAAAATTTTGAAGGCACCTACGCCTGCACGGCACCCGGCAACAAACTGTGTGAAATAGTTAAATGCCACTACTCCGATAAGTGCATGATGTCGGACAGTTGTGCCATGCAAAAAATAACATCGTCGCAAGAAGACAACTTCAACTATCTTTGTCACTTCGGCATGCGTGAAATGGCCTTCAAGTTGCACCGAAACAACGTTATTTACGGCTACATTTTGATAGGTCCGTTGCGTGACACTCGCACGGAAAAACACGTTTTGCATCAAATATCCGACTACTGCCGTGAATTTGGCTTTGACGAAAAGGAAATGAAGGACAAGTACTTCAAGACGGCAAGGTTTTCCGAGCAAAAGTTCGAAGCACTGAAAGAACTGACGTTCGCCGTGTTTGAATACGCATTGAACAAAAACTTGATACAAATAAAAACCAATGTATTTGAAAACGCCATTGCGCCCTACATAAAAAACAATTTGAGCGAACGGCTGGATTCGCAATCGCTGTGCGCCGCATTGAATATGTCCGAAAAACAAATTTACACCGCCACCACCAAAGCGACGGGTATGGCACCGAAAAAGTACATAACCGCACAAAGAATGCAAGCGGCAAAAAACCTGATTGAAACTACCGACGAACCGTTGACGGTCATCGCCAACAAAGTGGGAATTCCCGATTACAACTACTTTGGGAAAATATTCAAGGCCACGTTCGGACATTCGCCCAACCACTTCAAAGGAAAACAAACAAAAACGCACTAGGTTCACCGTTCGTCGAACGAAAACGTGTTTCAACTTGCGTCGAATACCATGCACCAAGTTAAACGGTGCACTGAAAATAAAAAAGATACACTACGCTTTTGGCTAAGTAGTCAAATTTTCACAAAAACACGCACTAACCGACAAATTGTCCGTTGATGCCGAACGCCGTCTCAAAACAACGTGTTTGCGAATTTGAAACACATCGCTTCCGACAGTAACTCCCCAAAACAACAAACCACCACAGCGGCAGCACCGCATTGAGATTCATCAGACAAGCATAAATTTATCGAAGATATTTGATAAAACTGCAAAAGTAACAAAAAAGTTCTCAACACGCCAAGTTGAGAACTTTTTTGTTGAAAATTTGAAATTTTGCAAAATTTGTGTAAAGGCTATTTTTCAGCGCAAACTACTTCAAGCGCCACACGCCCTTATCCACAAGTTCGGGATAGCTTTGTTTGTTGACGTACTTATCCAAAACGGAACAACAGTACAAAAACCAACCCAACATAAGCGTGGGCAACAGCATCACGAAAACGGCCTTGACCAAAATTCTTGTTATAAACGACGGAATGAAATCCAACAGGCCGTAGGACATGAACAAAAACGCAAACAGTATCGACACCGGCACTGTCTTGACGTAGACGAACGCTGACGTTGAAATCAAATCCCACGCTTTGTGATTGTAGACGGATATTTGCACCAAAATGTGCAAAATTATCGGCAACAAAATCACCACGTAAAGACACAACGGCAAATATTGCAACCAATCGTTACTGTTTTGAATGACGACGGAATTGAATGCGTTCAGCAAACCCATTGCCAAGAAACAAAGCAAACCGCCACGGTTTTGTTTGACGCCGATGCCGAAATCTTGCCAAAAGTGCATGGGTTCCGACCATGCCATTTGCCGCACTTGACGCAGCACGCCGATAACGCCCACGCCAAACACAAGATAAGACACCACGTTGACAAGAGAAGAAAACAGCTGCACAGTTTGCACTGTCTGAACGAAATAATCGTTTGTTATTTCCGCCGCTTGCAAACTTTCTCGCAAAGATATGACAATCAAGTCAGTGCCAAACCTAACGACAAAAAGCGGCAATGCGAACAACAGCAACAGTAAACCGCAACACCACAGTTTGAGCCAATGCGTCCGCAACCTATCCACAAATACTTGCGGACGGTTGTGCGGCAGTTGCGACTGTTCGGATTGTGAATTTTTGTTTTTCATAACTAACTCCCGTTGCACGCCCGTAGGCCTACAACGACATCAAAATTGTACACATAATACAACAATCTTTATCCGTTGTCAACCACGGCAAAAATTGAGCGACGGCAAGCGCAAATATACGAATAGTTTTTCGTCAATACGCAAAGAAACGGCAAAACTTGCGTTAATTGAATTTTTCAAACAAAAAATGATGGCACAATTTGAAATTCAACAAAATTGCACCGCTTTCGTTTTGCACCTCGTTACGGCTCAACGGTACAGTTGCACAATCCCACTTACACTAAAAACCGTTTTTACATTGAAACGAAATTTCTTTCGCCTTAGACATTTGGCAATTAACCCTCTCGATACGGGGCTACATTTCTTCCTAACAACCTGGCAATTTTTCTGTAGCTTTTACCTTTTGCATAATATTCGCATAGACAACAACGTTCTTCTATGGTAAAATGTTTATAATAGTTCATATGTTTTTTCTTGGTTACTTTGTTCCGCAACTAGATTATACGATAGATTTATATGAGCTGTTTTTTGTCCTGCCTGTTGCACTTAAAAGTATAATTCACAAAAAAACACCTCGTCAAAATTACTTTGGCGAGGTGTTAATATTTTTGCGTTATTTTGCGGAAAGCCGTTTTAAGTCCGTTGCGTTAACTATAATGTCGTTCCAAAACTAGATTTTGTTAACGGCGACAGGTTTTTGCAAGCTTTTGACGCAAAACTATTTGCGAATGTTGCGATACAACGGGCCGTAGGCTTCACAAGCACGGAAATCTTGTCCTTCCTTGTCCATGCCGAAAGCGTTCCATGCCGACGGACGGTAAATATCGCCGTCATCGACGTTGTGCATGCAAACGGGAATACGCAACATGCTGCACATTGTGATAAGGTCGGCGCCAATGTGGCCGTAGCTGATTGCACCGTGGTTTGCGCCCCAATTGTTCATCACGTCGTAGGCGGATTTGAATGCGCCCTTGCCCGTTACTCTGGGAGTAAACCATGTGCAAGGCCACGTGTAGTCGGTGCGCTTCCACAGTTTGTCCGTAACTTCGTCCGGCAAAGCAACCGTCCAGCCTTCAACGATTTGCATTACGGGGCCAAGACCTTTTACAAGGTTCAAACGAATCATGGTTGCGGGCATTTCGGTGCGTGTGACGAATCTGCTGGAATATCCGCCGCCACGGAAATATCCCAAATCGGCATAGGGCCAAGTTGTGTGCGACATCATCGTGTCGATATCTTGATCCGTTACGTTCCACCATTGCTTCATCGTGGGTTGTCCGTTTTCGTCCTTAACTTCGCCGCAAGCATCCACGCAACATGCACCGCTGTTGATAAGGTGAATAAATCCGTCCGCTTCCTTCGCCTTGCCGGAGATATCGTAGCCGGTTACACGCTTAACTGCATTGCCGCTCCAATAGGTGCGAACATCGGCAAACATTTGTGCTCTGCCCGTCAACAACTTCATAAACAACATGGAAACACCGTTCAAGGTGTCGTTTTCCGTTGCGAGAACGTAGGGTTCACGTGCGCCGTTCCAATCGAAAGAACTGTTCAAAATACTTTCGGGGAAATCGCAGTTGGGATAGAAGTCCGTCCATTGGCGTTGACCTTGGAAACCGCCCACAATGGCGTTGTGTCCCACGGCTTCTTCTTCGTAGCCTTTGGGCAAACGCTTGTTGCCGTTGTACAAATCCTTGATAATGCAAGCCATTTTGGCCGTGAATTCCCAATCCTTTTCCTTTTGAGCTGCCGTTTTTTGCAATTCTTCGGGGTTTTTGTCGAAATCGGGACGGCATTTTTCCTTTATCCAAGCAAGTGCCTTGCGGTATTCGGCTTTGTCGTAGATACCAAGCGTCATGCGGCGAATAATTTCCACTTCGTCAACGGATTCCACACGCATCCCCAAATATTCTTCGAAAAATTCCGGAGAAATGATGCTTCCGCCGATACCCATTGTCACGCTACCGATTTGCAAGTAGCTTTTTCCACGCATCGTTGCGACCGCAACGGCAGCACGGGCAAAACGCAAAATTTTGTCTTGAACGTCTTGCGGAATGGTCGTGTCGTCGGCATCTTGAACTTCGTGGCCGTAAATGCCGAATGCAGGCAAGCCCTTTTGCGAATGTGTTGCCAAAACGCTGGCAAGATACACGGCACCCGGTCTTTCCGTTCCGTTGAATCCCCACACCGCCTTGATTGTCATGGGGTCCATATCCATGGTTTCCGCACCGTAGCACCAGCACGGCGTAACCGTCAGCGTGATATCCACGTTGTTTTTCTTGAATTTATCCGCACAGGCTGCCGCTTCTGCTACACGGCCTATTGTGGTATCGGCAATGATAACTTTCACGTGTTCGCCGTTGCTGTAGTAAACGTTGTTGCGAATAAGTTCCGCTGCGGCTTGCGCCATTGCCATCGTTTGGTCTTCCAAACTTTCGCGAACCTTGATTTTTCCTCTTCTTCCGTCGATGGTTGGTCTGATACCGATAACGGGATAGTCGCCTATAAGTCTGCTTTTTGCCATTTTCGTTTTCTCCTTAACGTTGATTTTTTATTATACAGTGCCGTCGACGTTATGCGATAACACCTTTTTTCAAAATTATGTTTGCGTACACCGCCTCTTCGCCCGTGGCGATAACTGCGTAGGCATTTTTTGCCCTTTCGTAAAAATCGAATCTGTCCACATTTCCTATCTTTACGTTTTTATCATGACGACAGGCAATTTCTGCATATTCCGTCCAAATCGTCGGTTGAATTTTCCCTTCATCACACGGCATAAGCTTCATCAAAACAAAATTGGGATCGGAATAAGTGTCCAACGGAATCAAAGACAACACTGCATCTAACATATCCGTGCCTTTTATTCCGTCTGCTCTCACAATTCTTTTTCCGAAATTTTCGCTCGGAAAATTACCGTCGGCAATCACTATTTCATCGCCGTGCCCCATTTCGCACAAAATTTTGATAAGTTCCGGACTAACCAGTTTCGATATTCCTTTAAGCATATTAGTTCTCCGCCTGTTAAATTTTGATAAGTTTCATTTCGCCGGGGGCTAGCCAACCAACTTCAATACGTCCGTTTTGGAAAGTAACGGTGATTTTGTTGGCATGTCTTTGCGAAGCGTTAACGACAGATATCCATTTGTCGCTTGTGCCGATTTCGTTGTAGTAACTCACTATGGTCGGATAGGACATTTCGCCCTTGACGGAAAGAATCACGTTATCGGCACACATCCTTTTTGTAGGATCGTAAATGTGCCCGACGTGAAAAACTTTTTCCAGCGTCAGTTTATCAAAAACATCGCGATAGTGTTCGTTGAAAATTTTTTGTTGACGACTTATTGCATCGAACAACGGCGTTCTCTGTCGTTCCTTACCCACAATAGGGTTACCGACAAAACTTGTACCTGCGTCATAGCCGTAGAGATGAAACCAAATTATTCCGCGTGCACCGTGTGCCAAAGCCGTGTAAATTTGCCAGCGTATGTCGTCTTCTGTCGGAACACGATACTTCCAATGCCCCACAGCCAACAAACTTACGTAAAACGGAATGCCGTGTTTTCGGGTTATTTCGAAGTACTTATCCAAAACGTAGAAATAACTGTTTATGCCGCACTCAGTGTTGTGCGGAGTATCCAAACATTGCGAATATTGATCGTAACCTATAAGCGGCACGTTTGTTTTTGAAAGAATTGTTTCGACGGCTCGAGTGTGAACGTCTTCCGACGCACCGATGTCCATATCAAAATCCGAGCCGCCGCCCCAATAGGGCAACAAATTGCAAAACGGAACTAGTTCGGGCATTTCGCGCATAACGATATTGACGGTGTCGACAAACAAATCTATCTCGTCGAACGTCGGCTCGTCGCCGATAAAAAAACCGAAAGTCGCAGGATGCTTGCCAAAATCCGAATATGCTTGTTTTACTCCGTCTACAAAGTTTTTCTCGCCAACGTCACGAAGTGTTCTGAAATGCGTTCTTTTGTCGCACACGATAAGTTGCATTCCGTACTTTGCACATTCGTCCAAAACGTCTAAAACATCCTGTTTGCGATGTCTTTGCGGATCGAAAGTGAAACTCATTGGCAAATTACTGCCAATATCCGCCCAATCTTTAACCGCTTCTTTTCCGAAAACACCGCTTTCAACGTAGTTCCAAAACCCAAACTTAATTTTGTTATCCATATAACGACCTTTTTGCTATTCTTTTATCCACTTGATTTCCATGGGATTCAAGCCAACTTCAACGCATTCGCCGCATTTGTTAAAGAATGACGTTTTTTGAATTGCATCGGAATTGTTAACCAAGGCGTAGCACTTTGCATCGGGATAGTAGTTACATTCCACATTGACGTTATCGCAGTAGCACACGTTCAGTTGCTTGTTCGAAGTCCAACACAATGCTTTGTACAGTAAACGCGAATTGTCGAAGGAATAGGGCAAGCCCGTGATATAGAAACTTCTCCCCTTTCCGTAGTTGTTGACGGCCATTTTTACTTCGCCAATATTCACGTTGCGTTTGAATCTATCGGATATCGTTATATCCAACACCTTGGTTTGCGGCAAAGCGTAGATATTTTTCTTGTCCTCGCCGTAGTCGAACTTTTCAAAACCGTCAGTTATTTCGTGTGCAACCTTGGTGATGTTGTATTTGTCTTCCGACATTGTAAAACCGATTTCTTCGTCCACGCCCAGCATGTCGGCAAGTTGGAAATATCTTCCTCCGAAGTCACACGCAGTGGGCTCACCCACACCGATAAAACCGCCGCCGTTGTGGACAAACTTGCGCACCGATGTTGCAATTTCTTCGTCCAACCAGCACTTTCCTCCGGAATAGGAAGTGTTTGCATCTCCCACGTTCAAAAGCACGTCGACGGAAGAATCAACACCGTGACGAATATCTTCGAAAGACAAAAATTCAACGTCGACAGGCAAGCCGGAAAGGGATTCCAAAATACCCTGATAGGAATAAATTTGCTGATACCACAGTTCGTGAGCAACCATGTGACTCATCCAACTGCGTTTTTTACCCCAAGCATTCAATATGCCCACTTTGAGCCTGCAATAGGGCTTTTTGTTATCGACGGCATCGTAGATGGCACGGAATTCTTCCGTTATTTCCGTCACACGGTCCACGAAACGGGGGAATTTTGCCGCTAGCGACAAATATCCGCCAAAACCCATTCTGTCGATAGGTTTTCTCATCATGGCACGGCGAGCCGTCAACCAGTTTTTGTTAAGTTCCGCCACGGCACCCTCTTCGTTTCCGTCAAAAAACGTATCGGGGAAGAAATACGGCAAAAATCTGCCTTCGTGATACTTCACGTGCGGAATTTCCGAAAGCATACGCACCGTTACGCCACCGCCCACGGAGCCGACAACGGCATCCAAGCCCATATCTTTGAAGTGTTCGCCATATGGTTCGCTACCGATCCAGTCGTCGCCAAGGAACATCATTGCTTCCTTGCCGTATTCGTGACAAATATCCACAAGTTCACGAATGGTTTGGCTGACAAAACGTTCGACAAAATCCATGTACTTCAAAAACTTTTTGGTGGGAACACGGAAACAGTTGTTGTAGTAGCCGCTGTCGACGAAATCTTCCGCCGTCAGTTGAATGCCGCTTTCCTTTTGGAAATCTTGTATCAACAGCGGATTTGCCGTTTGAGCGTACCCAAACCATTCCACATGCTTTTCCTTGCCAAGTTCGTTGAAAATAAGGGTGAATTGGTACAAAAACGTTGTAAAACGCACAACGTCCGTTTCGGGATTTTGTTCGCACCACTCACGCATGTGACGTTTGACGTATTCGCGAGTAGCCGGAAAAGCGGGATCGTAGGTTAGTTGTTTTTCGCACGTCCAATTATTGGTGATGTAGTTGTAAATTTGAACGGGGTGCCACGTGACGCGTGCCAAGAAAGTGACGGTGTACTCGTGGAACTGTTTGCAGTTTTGAACGATTACAACGCCTTTTTCGGCATTGTAGTGCCATTGTTCGTGCTTTTCGCCCACCGTTCTGTCGTAAACTTCCCACAAAGAAATATAACTTTCATCCGGCGAGAATTCATCCTTCAAAAATCCGCGCATTATATCGATTTCCAACGTGCTTTCCGTTGCGAGATTTCTTTCGGACAGCAAAAAGATGCGTTGTGCTTCTTCGGGGTGCTGTCTTGCCCATTCGTTATCTCCACGCACCACAAAATAGGTGTTGTACACCTTGCCGAACTGTCTTGCGTTTTGGGGCAACTTGGTTCCGTCGCAATCACGCACGGCATCTGCGCCCCACATTTTGGCAATTTTTTTTGTTCCTTCCACAAACGATTCGTCTGTGGGAATTGTTACTCTGCCTTTGTTCATATAAACTCCAATAAAATTTTGTTGTTTTTACAATAAAACGACATTATTTCCCTTGTTCAAGGAGACGTTTTTTTCGCATATTTTCACCGTTTGTGCCGTGGGACTTTTCACCGTCACACACTCGATCTTACCGTCGGACAGTTGTGCCGAAACAAGCAAGCCACCACGACTACGCAAGTTTTTGAAACCGATTTTGCCATTTTTCCATTGTTCCGGAACGGCAGGAAACAATTCAATGCCTCCGCCGTGATCCTGCAAAAGCATTTCGTGAAGTGCATCGCAAAAACCAAACAAACTTTCCAGCGTGAACGGGCGATAGTGAAAAGTTGTGTAACCGAAATGTTTGTAGTCGCCGTTCAGATGAAAACCGTTGTCGCCCACAAAACCATGGCAAAATTCAAACAGCCGTTGATAGGCAGCGTTACCGTTTTGTGCCATTGCATATATCTGCGCCGACATTGCAAAGGAAAAGCCTACCCACATGCCCGTGCCCAAACGTTCCAATTGCTCTATTGTAGCATTGTAGATGCGTTTGTGATCGTCGGTATCGTAGTTTAGCAAATGCAACGGATACAGACACATCAAATGCGAAAAATGACGGTGCGTTTCAGGCAAAAGCCTGTCTTTGTCCAACATTATAACACCGTTTTCGTCTGTTGCCAAGTCATCCAACTTGTTTAGTGTTTTTTTGTACTCGGTACCGTCTATTCCAAGTTTTTGTGTGTAGCCGACAAGTGTTTTGTACAAATAGATAAGCAACGCCAAATCAAAATTACTGTTGGATGTGAGATATGCATCATGAGTATTGTCAAAAATTTCCGGCGAAGAAGACAGCGGCAAATACAACTTGCCGTCTTTTTCTTTCAACAAACCGCCGATGGCACGGGCAACGTATTTGAAGAACGGATACGCACGGTTTTTCAAAAAACCCTCATCGCCGCTGTACAAATAGTATTCGTCGAAGCTTTGCGCCGCCCAAATTGTCATTGTGGGCGAAAACGCATATTGTCCCCACCCTCCCATAGGTTTGCCGTCCAGCGTGGAACACGCCGGAATAATAAGTCCGTCCACATCGTAGAAATTTCTGGTAAACTTTTTGTAGACGTTGCGATTTTGCCACAGATAATCGACAAGAACACGTCCTTCGGACAGTCTGTTTGCTTTCAAATAGGATTGATAGGATAATTCTACATTTGTATCGAAATGATAATCTCCCTTCCAAGGGGGAAGATTACCGTCGTCGGCCGTCCAAACTCCTTGAAGCGGCATGGGATAACCGCCCTTTTTGCTGCATGATGCAAACAAATAGGTTGCTCGGCAGTAAGTTTTATCGATGATGTCGTTATCTGTCCAAATTTGTGACTTTTTCCAATAATTACGCCACCCCGAAACGTGTTGTTTGTGCAATACGTCATAGCCCGCTTCTGCGGCAGAATTCAATTCTGTCAAAGAGTCTGCAAGCAGCTTGTCTTTGTTCAAGCCCTTTCTAACAGCCACAAACAACTCAATTCCGTCAGCAGTTTTCTTTTGGAAAGTGAAAATGCCCCAAACAAAGTTGCACGGAGTTTCTTGCAAGTAGCACATTCCGTTTTCATAGTGAAAAATTTGCCCTTGCGGATAGTTCAATCCAACCGTTGCATCGAAAAGATACTTGGGCGCAACTATATCCAGCGTGAAATTTTCAAACAGTCTGCCTACAAATAAATCGGATTTTTGATGCACAAAAAACATTGCAAGCCGTTCACCGTGCTTTTCGTTCACGGCTGCAACCGCCTTTTTGATATCCACAGAAGAACAAACGTCGGCAATGTTTCGCTCAAAATTTATTTCTGCACGTCCTGCCGTTATTTTTGTCGGATAGGGCTTGGACGTGTAAACATCGTCGAAAAGCCGTGTGAATTCCGCCCAATCGTCTTTATTTTTGCTAGTTGCAAGCGCTACAAGATTTTTGTAGTTGAAGCCTTTTTCCCGTGTTACGGGATTTTCGCGAGTATCCCACAAGTCAATTCGGTCAAAAGCCAGTTTGAGTGGATTTTTACCGTAGACAAGACACCCCGTCACACCGTTGCCAAGAGGCAACGCTTCATCCCAATTTTTTATTTCGCCACTTGCCGTTATGTTAAATTTGTTGATATTAACCATATTTTTAGTTATGACAGCGGAACGAGGAACACTCCGTCGCCCGCAGAAGTTTCTAGTTCAATTTTACCGTTTTCTACATCAATGGTTGTTATTTGACCGTTTCTGCACACCATTACGCGCGCACAATCGTCAAATTCGATTGTCACGGTGCTTGTTGTTTTGACAGTGTACGGATCGGCATAGTTAACCACCAAAAAACCGTCTTTGGCACCGTATTCGTAGTTGCCGTTCTTGTCCACAAAAACGCCCATCAAAACGTCACTTTCTGCATTAACGTTTTTGATACGGTCGTTAGACGCAAGCGTTCGTGTAAGTGCGGAAAACTGATCGTTGCTACCAAAAGTCATGACACCTTGCCAAGCATACGCTCCGTAGATGTCTTCAAAAGCCAAAACTTCGTTATTCACGTTTTTAGCCCATGTGTAAGCGGTGCTTTTTTTGCCCGTTTTGTAGTTGATCAATGCATTTGTTTTTGTGTTGGCATCTCCGTTTGAAGAATACACGAAATAGGCCATTTCGTCAACCCCAAACGCAAGATTTGTGTAAATTTGCAACCGCAAATCCGCCTCGGAAGTTATTCCGCGGTGATATTCGTTTGCCGTGAGATTGGACCAAACAAATCCTCTCACTTCAATGTTTTTGCTTTTGGCTCTTTGACACACTTCTTCCAAATTCCACAAGTGCATTTCGTTGATGCCTTGTTCGTTTGGACCAAACGGATAGTGATCGAAACTAACGTATCCCAATGTCTCGGCCAAATTTTCAAAATAGTAGTCTAAATATTTTTTGTAACTGCTTCGCGACGATTTGCTTTCGCACGGCAACAAGTTGATGAACGGTTCCACATTCGGCATGTACTTTTTGTACTCGTTCACAGCCGAAACAAGTTCCTTCATTTCCTCCAAACTGGGTTCGTCGGCAAAAAAGTGTCCTGCAAACGCCGAAGACGTTGCGTAGTCACAGTTAGAAAGCATCGCTTTGAAATACTTATCGTAGTTGGTTGTGTAACGCTCGACGTTGTAGACCAACTCGTTGAAAACGTAGTACTTGATTCCGTATTTTTCACTCAAACTCAGCGCTTTGTTTGCGCCGATTGAAACATTTTGGTTAAGTTGAGAAAGTATTGCATCCAGTTGGCTTTCCGTCATGCCGCTTGACAATCCGACACGCCCTTCGTAAAGGCCCGTGGCTTTTCTGAACCCTGCGGCACTGAGATTTGCAAACTGTTCGTCATTCATAAGATTATACGGCACGGACGCATAGGCATTGAACACTATTTCGTAGTCGAAAAAAACGGGAATTTGAAGTTGAGGCTCGGTAACGATAACACTGCAAGTATCGGTTGCTTTTCCTGCCGTCACGGTGATTGTTGCAATACCTTCGGCAACTGCCGTTACCACACCGCTTTGATTCACTGTGGCAATGCTTGCACTAGACGTGGACCACACCGCTTTGGAACCGCCTACAACGGTTGCAACCAATGTTTCACTGCTACCGACTTCAAGATTCAAAGACGTTTTGTTCAAACTGACACTGTCTTGCACGGGTTGTACGTTTTTTGAAACAGTCACGGTGCAAGTATCCGTTACTCTTCCCGCCGTCACGGTGATTGTTGCAATACCTTCGGCAACTGCCGTTACCACGCCGCTTTGATTCACTGTGGCAATGCTTGCACTAGACGTGGACCACACCGCTTTGGAACCGCCCACAACGGCGGCAAGCAATGTTTCACTGCTACCAACTTCCAGGTTCAAAACGTTTTTGTTCAAACTGACGCTGTCTTGCACTTTTTTCGAAACAGTCACGGTGCAGGTATCCGTTGCTCTTCCTGCCGTCACGGTGATTGTTGCGGTACCTTCGGCAACCGCCGTTACCACACCGCTTTGAGTCACTGTGGCAACGCTTGCGCTAGACGTGGACCACACCGCTTTGGAACTGCCCACAACAGTGGCAACCAACGTTTCGCTGTTACCAACTTCCAGGTTCAAAACGTTTTTGTTCAAACTGACGCTGTTCGCAGACGATCCAAAACCGCACGAGCAAAATAGCAACGTCACAACCAACAGCATTGCAATAAGTCGAATTTTTTTCATTTCGTTCCTCTTATTTTAGTTTGGGGCTGCCGTGCCATGGCTCGACAGCCCCAAAATGAGATTATTTTGTTTTTTAGAACGTTAGTTGATTAGGCGGCAACTTTCGTTACGGCTTGGTCAACGTCGAACAGCCAATCGGCAATGTTGCCTTCGAAGTTTTCTTCGTAGGTTTGTCCGTCAGCCACAATTTTGAAGTCGTCAATCAAAACGTCTCCGTCAAACGTTTCCCCACGGGAACCAACAATAAGCAGATAATATGCTTTGTCGGCTACATCATACATTTCATTGAGGCCTGCCGAAGATGTGATTGTACATTTGCCTTCCGCAAACGTGTAGGTGAACGTTACCCATTCTCCGTTTGTCGTACTCAACATTTTGTTCGGATTCCAACTGTATATATTAGCAGTATTTTTGTCTTCTGCAAGAGTAAGTCCCCACCAAGACGCAACCGTTCCGGTTTTTGCCTTGAAAGAAATTTCCGTAATGTTGGAATAGGTGGATTTTGTGATGAAGCTTTGTTGTTTTCCGGCATCGGATTGCATCAAATTTTGAATATCGATGGATGCAACGTTATTTGCGTTGGCACCCATGTCGTCGTCAACAACACGTGTAACGGGTGACGTTGTGGCATCGTCTTCCACTTCTACATCGAACAACCATTGGTCCATGGCGTTATCAAAGTTTTCCGTGTAGGTTTTAGAAGCCGTCTTGATCACGAAGTCATCGAGTTCAACGTAGTCGAAGTCGCATTTTGAAGAAATGAAATAAACGTAGTACGCCTTGTTTGCAACCTCTTTGGTAGCAGAATATCCTGCCGAAGACGTTATTGTGCAACTTCCGTCCGCAAACGTAAACGTGAAGGTAACCCATGCACCGTTTGTCGAAGAAAGAGTGCCGAGTTTCATCTCATAAATACTTGCAGCATCCGTGGTTTCCGACAAAGAAATGCCCCACCACGTTGCATCTGCGGCAGTTTTTGCTTTGAATGAAATTTCCGTGATATCGGTGTAAGCTGTCTTGGTGATGAAGCTCTGGCCGTTTTCGTTGTGACGACGTGTGTTGACGTGAGCAACGTAGTTGTGCGTAACTTCCTTAACGACGATGTCGTTGACAATTTCTTCCTTAACGGGGGCCCCGCCTTCTACCCACGTGGTATCGGCTTCGAACAAACCGTTTTCGAAACCTTTTTGGAAATCGTCCACGTGGGTTTTGCCGTTGGCAACAATCGTGAAGTCGTCAAGCAAAATGTTTCCGCCGAAGTCTTCTCCTTTAGCTGCGATGAAATAGACGTAGTAAAGTTTGTTTTCAACGTCTTTGGAAGCGGAATATCCCGTTGAAGACGTGATTGTGCATTTACCGTCTGCAAACGCGAACGTGAATTTTACCCATTCGCCGCCGGTTACGGGAAGAGTTCCAAGTGCCCGTGTATAAATATCTGCATCATCAATGGTTTCCGACAAAGAAATGCCCCACCAACGTTCGGTATTATCCGTAAAGGTTTTTGCCTTGAAGGAAATTTCCGTGATATTTCTATACGGCTGCATTGTGATGAAGCTCATTGCGCCCTTATCGGGGGAAAGTTTGTTTTGAACGTCGATGGATGCAACGTAGTTGTTTGTATCTTCTTCAACAACGAACGTCACAGAATCTTTTACCGTTGTTGCAACGGATTGCAAATCGAAAATAACCAAGTTATCGTCATAGAGATAACCGTTCCAAGGCAAGGTGAAAGGTTGACTTCCGTCATAAAAAGCAACCGTTTCGTTCGTTCCTTTCACAGAAATGTTGTATCGGCCTTCTTTTCCGGGGAAGAACTCTACCGTTCTGCCTTCGTCAACGTAAAATTCAACGGGGTTTTCGCCGACAACAAGTTCAACGTTCGGCAACGGATCGGCTTTTTTGACAACAAACGTTACGGAATCTTTTTCCGTAGTTGCGGAAGAAGAGAGTGCAAACGTGATGCGTTCCTGTTTTTCAAGACGCACGGTGTAGGGAAGAGTTACGTCTTCGAGGGTTTCGCAAACAACCTTTTTGACGGTTACCGTTGCACTTTCGGTCTGCAACGAGAACGTGTAACGAGCGGCTTGATCCGGCGTGAAGCTTACGGTTCTGCCCGCATCGGAGAAAAATTCCACTAAATTGTAGCAGCTGCTAAGAAGCGGTAGGTCTTCAAAAAGAGAAGATTTTGCGACAACCACGGTTACGAAATCTATTTCCTTTGTTGCGGAAGAAGAAAGGACAAGCGTCAACTTTTCGCCTTCTGCAAGAGTTACTTCGTAGGGAATTTCAACAACTTCGCCGTCCCTTTTTACGGTTACGGTTTTGCTGCTACCTGTTGCAAAATAAACGTCGTAGTGATTTGCTTCGGTGGCAGTGAAGGTTACCGTTCTGCCGTCGGCAACATAAAATTCCACAGGGTTGTTACCGAGAACAAGTTCAACGTTCGGCAACGGATCGGCTTTTTCGACAACCAACGTTACAGAGTCTTTTTCCGTAGTTGCAATGGAACCGAGGGCCAACGTGACTGTTTCGTTGGCGGCAAGGCGCACGGTGTAGGGAAGAGTTACGTCTTCGAGAGTTGTACCGACAACCTTTTTGATTGCAGCAGTTGTGCTAGCCGTTTTCAACGAGAACGTGTAGCCTGCAGTTTCGGTTGCAGTGAAAGTTGCTAACTTGTTTTCGTCAACGAACCATTCGATTTCATTGTCACCAAGCGCAAGCACTTTGGTTTCAACGGTATTTTTCGTCACCACAACAGTGACGGAATCTTTTTCCGTCGTTGCCGTAGAAGCAATGGCGAACGTGACCTTTTGGTTGGCCGAAACGTGCACCGTGTAGGGCAACGTTACGTCTTCCAAGGTTTCGCCGATAACTTTTTTGAAAGTTACCGTTGTGCTAGCCGTTTTCAACGAAAACGTGTAGGTGCCCGCTTCGGTTGCAGTGAAGGAAGCATTTCTGCCGTCACTGACATAAAGTTCAACCTCGTTCTCGCCAACGGTAAGCGTTGCGTCTTCAAGCGGAGTATGTTGCGGAACACATGCGACGGCCAGTACCAAGCACACAACCATCAGCATTGCAAGCAACAATAATTTTGCTTTTTTCATGTTTTGTCTCCTTTTTGTTTTATTTTTTTGCGGCAGTAAATGCCGTAAGACATCTTATTTGGAACCGGACTGCGACAGCCATTTACTCCAGTTCTGCTTTGCATAATCGTAGTCTTTTTGAATTACCTGTGCGGGAGTTTCGATGCCGTCTCTCACGTTGTAGAACGGCCAAGAACCTCTTGCCCAGTAGCCCGTGAGCCCTTTGATTGCAATGTTACTTGTAACGTTGGGGGCATAGATGTAGTTTTCGATGTTCATTTGCAAAACACTCTTTCCGAACGTGCTCATATCCTTGTAAACGTCGGAAGTCGGATCCTTGTCGTAACTTAACGGACGAATATTGTTGGATGCCGCCGTGTAGAGTTCGCAAACTTCGGGGTCACTCATAAATTTGAGGAATTCTTTTGCGTCGTCCTTGTTTGCTGCCATGGAAGGAACAAACCAGTAGGAAGCGTATTCGCCTTGAATAACGCGCTTGTTATCCACTGTGGTGTAGGTGTCGGAATGAAGAACGTTGCCTTCGTCATCGCTCAATTGGGGAACGGGGAACATGCCCAATTCCACGTCGGTTTTTTTGAGAACGGCGGACATTTCCGTTTCGAACCAAGAACCGTTAAGCATCATTGCCGCTTCGCCGTTGATAAGATTGGTTTGAGCCGTGAAGTGATCCTTGTTGGCACTGCGAGCCATCGTGTAACCGTTGTTGCCGAAGAAAAACTTTTTCAACGCTTCAAGTCCCAAAATTTTCCCCTGAGAATTTGCCGGAGCAAACACTTCCGCACTGGAATAGGAGTAGAAATTGTCCAAATCGGAAATGCCGGAATATTGGTAGTTCCAGTTGGATTCTCCGTAGTACAAATATCCGTCGGCGGCATTTCCGCAGTACACTATCGGAGCGACCTTGTTGTTTGTGTCTTTCAAAATTTGCTTGCAAAGATCTTCCAATTCCTTGGTGGTTGTGGGAATTTGCCAGCCGTACTTTTTGAACAAGGTCGCGTTATACACAAAACCTTCGGTGTTGGTGTATTCCGGAATACACACGTGCTTGCCGTTGTAGGTGCAAACGGCTTCCGCATTGCCTTCCATGGATTCCGACACGGTTTTTCCGCTAGACAAAGTTGAACTGTAAACGTCGTCAATGTTTTCTACCCAACCGGAGATATCCCAACGTTTGATGGCTTCGATACTTCTGTAGCTGTAAACGTCCGCAACGTTGTTTCCGTTTTCCAATCTTGCACCGGTGGTGCTGATGATGTTAACGTTGAAATTGAGTTTGACCAACACGTCGGGGTGCTTTTTCATGAAAGCTTCCGCAACCGCACGATAGGGTTCTTCTCCGATACCGCCCTTCAACACTTCAACTTTGAGTATGCGACGTCCGTCGCCGTCATCGCCGTCATCTTCGGAACCGGGGCCACAAGCAACCAAAGTTGCGCAGCATGCAAACGCAAGCATAAGCACCAGTACCAAACTGAAATATTTAACAAATTTTTTCATACTTTCTTACCGCCTTTTTTATTTGAGAGGGATCACGAAACGTCCTTCGCCCGGATAGAGTTTGAACGTGTAGGTGCCATCTTCATTCAGAGGAACAATTATTCTTTGACCAAGACGATACATCAAAAGTTTTGTAGCATTTGTAAACTTAACCGTGACTTCGTCGTCCTTGTCTTCACTTGGCTCGTGTGCATTGACTATCATGAACGCATCCTGCGCCGAAAGATTTTTATCTTTTGCCTTAAAAACGCCAACCAAAGTATCTAGCGAGCAATCGACAATTTTCAATCTGTCGTGTTTTGAAATGGGATACATCAAGTTGGCAAACAGTTGGTTATCCACCATTTCGCTTGCGTTACGGAACATAACGCCTTCCCAATCGTAGGCATCGTAGGCTGATTGCATTGCGTGCACTTCGTTGTTGACTTTTTTTGCCGCTTCGTAAACGTAGGTGTACTCGCCCGTGTTGTGATCGTACAAACTGTAACCGTCGCTACTTGTAGCGTTAGACGTGCCGTTATCCGAACCATAGGTGTAGTAAACGAATTCTCTACACCCGAAAGCCATTCCGGAATAGATTTGCCAACGGAAATCACTTACGCCCGTTATATTGCGAGTACCGGTGAAATCGCCTTTTGCCTGAACGAAAGTTCTTACTTGGTAATCGGTACCTTTGCAACGCTGTGCCATCATTTCGTAGTTGTAGTAGTACATGTCGCGGATATAATTTTCTCCGCTGGCTGCTTGCATCAACGGATAGAAATCCCAACACACGTAACCGACGTGAGAAATAACGTTTTCGAAATAGTAGTCGACGTATTGCCTGTAAGTTGTGTCGCTGTTTTCCGAAAGTGCCGTTGAGTTGTCCATTATATACGCAGGCAATAGGTTGACAAAAATTTCTCCGCCGTGCGCTGCGTTTTGGCTGATATACTTGTTGTACAACTCTGCTTGCCAAGCAATTGTTTCCATTTCTTGAATATTGGGTTCGTCGAAACCAAAGTTGCCGCCGTAGGCTGCGTGATCGATATACAAATTGTTTTCGTCGAACATTTTGGAAATAACTTTTTCAAAAGCTTCTTTGGTTTTTATTTCAGTAAAGTTTTTACCCAAGCCATAGAATGACCAATCACGAACGTAGTACTTGATGCCGTACTTTTCGGCAAGATCCAACACTGTGAGTGCGTCGGATTGTGCTTTTTCGCTTCGTTTGGCAATGGTATCGTAGATATCCGTGCCCACTGCCCCCGAAGCACCTTCGTACAAAGCTATTGCCTTGTTAAAGCCCGCTTCGGCAAGTTTTTGGTAGTGTTCTTCCGTGAGTCCTTCCACGCTTCTTCCGACGGTTGGTGCCGCATAAGCGGAAAATGTTACACCCGTACCGCTGTCTTGGAATACGGGAGCCTGTTCGCCACTGCATGCAACCAACCCCACGACAAGCGAAGTGCAGAGAATCACAAAAATCAACAGTGATACAATTCTCTTTTTCATGTTCACCTCACGAGCGCTTCTTTTGGGACAAGAACAACAAAACTGCAAGTGCAACTGCAACCGCACCCAAAACAGACACAACGACAATCCAGACGATGTCGGCTCCGCTGCTTGCGGCACCACTGTTCAAATCAAGTTCTTCTTGCCAATTAACATCGTTGTTTGCACGGTCGTAGATGATTTCCGTTTTCGTAACGCCGGAATCCTCATCAGGAACGGGAGTATCGGCGATATCGTAGATTTCCGCAGTGTTTGTAATGGAAAAATCGTCGAAAGAGCAATAAGCGTAGCCCGTACACACAATGGCAAGATAACCGGATACTTTGACACCTTCCACCGTGACGTACAAAGTGTAGTCGCCTTCATCGGCGCGTTTCATATAAAGGGAAATTTTGTTGCCTTCGCCGACAATTTTGAAGCATACTGCAGCGTCGGCAGAAATATCGTCCCGATGCGTGTTTGTTCCGTCGTAAGTGATGTTTTGGAAATAACTTGACGGGATCGAATTCACCCTTGTAACCACTTCGCCGGTCAATTCGCTGACACCGGCCGACTTATATAGGAACGTTTCGCAACTCTTCCAGTTGCTGACAAGGTCTTTGTTATCATCGTTGTTTTTTGTGGGATGCGTAACTCTCACGGCAAGCGTTCCGTAGGTTCCGTAGTTTCGGAGTGTTGCTGTTTTTCTACCGAAATCGAATCCTATCCAACGGTTTGCCGCCATTTTGTCTGCAACGGAATCGCCTTTCTTCCAACCGCCGTAGATGCTTGTCATTTTGAATTCGGCGACGAAATTATCGTACTTGTAGGCCGAACCGAAATACGTGCTGTCCGAGCAACGGCTGAGCACCAACTCGTTGTTGCTTACTTCTATCGTGCCGGAATCGGCATTGTAGACAAAATCTTCGTTACCTTCCGGCCCAAAATAATTGCTGCTGAAATTGGTGGAAACAGACTTTGTTTTGACCTTTTCAAAACAGTATTCGCTGACGGCAACGCTATCCAATTGAATTTTGGATTGATTGTCGACCGTTGCAACAAATCCGCAGAACCCTTCGTAACCGTCGATGCCTTCGAAACGCATTTTTTCTTCGCTGTTTTCAAAAACAATCAACGTGCCGCCAGCCGTCAGTTTCAGTTGAATTCGCGAACCGTTATCGCTTGCCAAATTGGCCAACGAACAAGTGTTTTGGGTAAGTTCCGCCTTCGTTCCGTCGGCGTTGTAGTGTTCCACCGCACCGCCGTTTTTGGTGAATGTGTAGCACCAAGAACCATTGAGCGGATTTTCCGCATCGTCAGCCATTGCGAAAAAACAACTTAACGAATCGCTTTCCGCAGCATCGGCATCAAAAAACATATCGAAAGTAATATCCAAAACAGCGTCTTCCGATTTCAAAAACTTGTCGTTCTTTTCAATTTTTTTGTTTAACTTCAAAAAGTCGCCTTTTTGTACAGCGTCGAACGCCAGTCT
The DNA here is from genome assembly GCA_964483825.1 of uncultured Oscillospiraceae bacterium. GTDB lineage: Bacteria > Bacillota > Clostridia > Christensenellales > CAG-314 > Fimimonas. The sequence continues at coordinate 41,979 of CAZADD010000001.1, read as the reverse complement.
GTTGGAACCTTGAACCAATTCGATTGTGTGATCCGGCGTATAACTTGCAGTACTACCGTCTTCTTGGGTGACGGTTGCGCCGATAGATTCCAAGTTAACCATGGTTTGACTTTCAAAATTTTCTTCCCAAACGGTGCCGTCGCTCGACTCGAACTTAAAGTTATCCACGAATACGTGCGGATCGGTGTCTCTGTTTTCCGAAGTGTTAAGTTCCATTTCGAAATAACAACTTTCGAAGCTATCCGTATCTGCAAGCATATACGGTTCTCCGGTATCTTTTGTGAAGGGTTCGGTAGGAAATTCCTTTCCCTTATCCGTGATATAAATATAGCAAGTGTTTGCCGTCAAAACCTCGATTTTGACGCTTTGCCATTCGTTTTGTTTGAACACTCCGCCAAGAGGTCGGATAGATTTTCGACCGCTTTCGCTCGGCATTCTGTACGGATTGAATTCCCCGTTTGTAGGCTTACCGTCATTATCCGTGGTCAACACTTCTCTGGTCTTCGGGAAAGCGATGTTTATCCAGTTTTGCTTGGTGTTGCACTTGATGTCGAAAGTGATAGTTTTGAGATTTGTGAGCAATTCTTTGCTTACAAGTGCCGCTTGAACTTCTGTGCCGCCTGCGCTACCCAACTTCAAAGCGTAGGTCGGTTCAAGCACCTCTTCCGTTTTGATTGCGGAAGAAGATGCGGTCCACGTTTCCGTATCGACACTGCCAACGTTTTGAGAATTGTCAAAATCGTCCGACGTGGTTGTTTTAAGCGTGGATGCAAAAGCACTGACGTTGCAAAACGAAACCGAAAGCAACGCAACCAATACAAACACGACAATTGTTTTTGTTATTTTTTTCATTGTAGCTCCTTGAGTGTTCTTTACTTGTGTTAAACACCGAATTTTTCGGATGTTTTGTCTAGAAGTTTTTTGACGATTAGAATAATGGGAGTTGCAATAACCGTGAAGCAAATTCCCATACAAGCGCCCCACTCCAGGTTGGCATTTCCGCCCTTGATGAGGCCGTTGATCAGAAAGGCTATTGTCTGTGACGACTGTCCCGGTCCGCCACCCGTCAACAATTCTACTTGAATAAACAGCGTGAATGCCGTTGTAACAGATCCCAAAATTCCCACTGAAATGGTAGGCCAAATCATCGGGATAACAATTTGGAACAATTCTCTGACGAAACCGACACCGTCGATTCGGGCATATTCCATCACCTCTTCGGGCAAGTTTTCTATCGCACCGCCCACCAACAAAATGTTGTAGCCGGTGCCCACCCACAAGCAGTAGATCATGATAAGCCGGAAAGACATGTTCTGATCGCCAAACCACAACGGCAAGTTTTCTTCCGCAACGCCCAATGCTTTCAAAATGACGTTTATCGGGCCGTTATCTTCGAACATATACTTGTACACCATTGTGTAGATAACAACGGATATGATGGAAGGCAAGAAAAAGATAATTCTAAACGCACGCCTTCCTGGCACTTTTTTGTAGAACAAGTATGCAAATATCACCGATATAAGCAACAAAAGCAAGTCATTTACGCCTGCCAACAACGAATTTACAATAGCATTGCGCATTTGCGGCAGTTGAACGAACTCCGAAAAGAAACGCTTGTAGTTGGCCAATGTCCAAACGATTTGCCCCGATTCGTAGTCGACGCTTTGGAAAGACATGACTACAGAGTTGATATTAACATAGACAAAGAACACCAACCACTGCAACAAGGGCAGAGCCAACATTCCCCAAACAAACACCAGTTTTCTGCTTTTTCGAGTCAAACCTTTAAATTTTTTCTTCATAAGCTACTCTTTTAGTCCTCCGCCGATAGTATTTCCCATCAGTTGCTTTTGAAAGATTGCAAAGAATATCAACACGGGAATTATTGAAACAATCATTGCGGCAAACAGCAACGTGTGCGCGTTGGTACTTGTCGCCTCTGCAGAAAGTAGTGCTATGCCGACGGCAAGAGTCGGATGATCTTCGTAGAACAACGAGGGCAGCCAATAGTCGTTCCAAAAACCAAGGAACCTGATTATTGCAATAGTCATGATGCCTTTCCTTGCAAGCGGCATCATTATTTTGAAGAAAATGCGTGTATTGCTTGCACCGTCCACCATTGCGCTTTCCGCATAGGACCAAGGAATGGCTTTGAAGTAGGCGTGCAAGTACAAAAACGTTCCGCCGAACGCGCCGCATTGCAACAAAATCATGCCTATATATGTTCCGTTCAGATGCGTTGCATTCATCAGCTTATAAGTGGCAGGCAACGCCGCAACGTTTGGAATCAGCGACGTGACTATCACCGTCATGTAGACAAACTTGTTGCCTTTGAAATCGTACTTGGCAAGAACGTAAGCCGCCATGCACGACAACAACACGGATACTATCGTGTTACCCAATGCCAACGTAATTGTGTTCAAAAACATTTCGCCAATGTTCAAATCCCGGAAAACTTGAATGTAGTTTTCCCAATTTAACGTTTCCGGGAGTCCCAACGGATTTTGCATAAACTCCCACGGATCCTTGAACGAGCCCAAAAGCAAGTACACAAACGGATACAGCAACGTGAAAGAATAGATAATGAACAACGCAGAAACTATCCACAAAATTGCTTTTTGCTTGGCTGAGTACAACGTTTTTTTCTTGATGCTAACTTTTTTTCCATCGACTATCGTTTGATTTCTAGTCATTTTTTCCTCCCGTGCACCGCTTGTAGGATTCACACACAAGATAACCCACTACAGCACCGAACCCATGATTGCAACTGGCATTCTCGGCAAACAATTCCCAAATCGTTCCGGTGCGCTTGGCCATGGGCAAAAACATTTGCTCACATTCATCTATCACTTGTTGATACTTTTCATTTTTAAAAAGACCAAACAGTCTCAATATGTATCCAATAAACATGTTGGACGGGCAAAGATGGCATCCGTCGAACCGTTTGACAAATTCTTCCACAAAGGTTTTGTGTTCTTTGTCTGCAATATCAAAAAATATTGCGTAGTTTTGACACGTTTCCGAAACATTGTCCGTCACGACAAGTTTTCCGTCCTTTCTGACGGCATTATCGTGGAACAATTTGCCGTCAAAAGACTGATTGACAATGCATCGTCTAACCGCTTCGGCCTTGTTTTTCAAAGAAAAGTCGTCAAACATTTCACCGGCAGCCCGTAGCGCAGCAGAATAGAGCATATTGGACGGATAATTGACTCCGTCAACAAAGTCGTTGGCTTTGCTCCACTCGATAAACACCCAGCCGTCCAGTTTTTCCAAAAGCCCGAACTCGTTTTCGTAACGCGCAAAGAATTTCAGAGCTTTTCGAACCTTGTCTTCGAATGTTGCAACAAATTGGCTATCGCCCGTTCTCTTTTCAAATTCACGTAACTGTAGTACAAACCAGAGTATCCAGTTGGGAATGTAGTCGTCCTTGTTTGATGCGACGGACGGATAACACATTGGCAAAATTCCGTCGTCGTTAAAAATTTCGTTTTGATAGTGGCGGTAATTTTCCAAAAAATTCCGTTCTACGTTGCTCGAATCGGTAAAAAAGTGTTCCGCTATCCCCAAGAAATAGCCGTCACACAAATATCCTGCTCGTTCGCGATTGGGACAATCTGTCGGCAAATCGTAGCAGTTGTGACGGAATGTTCGGGCCGCCGCCAAATATACTTCTTGCAAATCAGCATCGTCGCACTCGAATTTTTTGCAATCCTCAGGGTTTTCCACTCGAATTATCGACACGTCGTCCACTTCGACTGCACCGCAGAAAATAAGCGTCACATACTTTGCCGAATACACTTCCTGCGAATACAACGTGTAGTCGCCCTTTTCCAAACTCCACTTCAACCCGTGTGTTATTTGCTCGCGATTGAATTGTATTTTTCCGTCTACCAAAATGTCGTCGTAGACAACCCAAACGTCACAATTGCTTTCGGCATTCAAACTCAATGCCAACTTGCCGCATTCAATGTTTTGAAAAACAAACGAACGATAATTGTACCGGCCGTTCATTGTGAAATCAAAAGCAAGCAATTCTTTGCTGAGAACACAGTCACACTCGCTGCGAGTGTAGGAAAACAGCCCATTGCCGTTTTCGAGCATTTTTGTGAAATCGTTATCCCACGTTTTTTGCAAATTGATGCCCACACTGCCTTGCTCGTACTGCTTGGCAACAACCTTCTCATACTTGGAATAAGCAACGTTCCTTTCCAAAATTTTTGGTATGGATGCGTCTACTAGATTGATTTTTTCGCAACCGTTACAAAACGGACTGCGATTTGCGGACAACGCATAAACTTCCAAATAACCGCGCTGTGAAGACATTCTTTCAACTTTTCTTATCTTGTCCGTCATCAAATAGCATTGGAAATTCTTGCTTTCGACAAGAACTCTGCAGTTCTCGCCCACAACTTCACAACCAAAAAACGGATCGCCTCCGGCAAAGCACAGCGTGCGAGTGCCGTAGTATTCAACGTAGATCTCCACAACATTAACTTGCTTCGTCAAAAACTCGTCCAACAAAATTCTGTCTACTCTTGCATACCCCTTTGCCGCCCTTGCGGGACCGTAAGACACAAATCGTCCGTTTACATAAAGGTTGTAGACATCTTTGGCTATCAACGAAAGCGTAACGTTCTTTTGTTTTTCTATGTTACAAACAAAACACAACTCTGTGTTTCTTATATTTTGATGTTCTCCCCAAACCACTTGCATTGTTTAGTCACCAACTAGAAATCAATTTTGTATTCAATGTTATTTTAACGCCTTGTTCCACCCCGTTACAATAACAGAATTGCTCTATATTTTAGATATATTGCTGTGAAAACAAAAACACTTGACTTGACCGAGGCAATAAGATAAAATTAAGAAAACCAAATCGGTTGCACGGCGAAAAATTCAAACAAATCGCCATTTAACAATTCTTGCGTGCACAAAATCACAAAACTCACACCGCTACAAACGTAGTTTTTACAATTCTTTTTGAAAAACAAAAAAAATCACGCCCATACTTGCGGCAGAGCAACACAAGACATTGATTCCGTCGCAAAACGACATTTGGCAAAACATGCACTGCACAAAAGCCACAATCCAATAAACTTCAATGCTGAAATTCGCAAATATTGCGATGTCACCCATTAAAAAAAATAAAAATCACATTTTGCTCTTACCGACTTGGAATAAAACGACAAAAGAACTGACACTCGGAACAAACAATGAAACAATTCACCATATTTTCAAAAGACCTTGGGGCAAGAGTCTACAAATTTTTGACATACGAACGCATGCGCTACGTGGGCGACTGGAAAAGCTTGATCCACAACCATTCGTATATGGAAATTTTGTTCATCACAGACGGCAAAGGTTTTTTAAGAACGCTGGACGGTGACACTCCCGTTCGCAAAGGAATGGTAATAATTATCAATCCAACGGTTATGCACACGGAGCTATCCGATGAAGTTGACCATTTGGAATATGCTGTTTTTTCATTGGACGACATTGTTTTTACGCAAAAAAAATCCGACGAATACAAAGAAGTGTTCATGTTCGATTTTTCTGCAGATTTCGAAACGCTTTTTGACGTGTTGCGAGTTATCGAAAAAGAAGAAGTGGAAATGAAACCATTTTGGCAGTTTGCAGTACTTAACGAAGTGGATAAATTTATGCTTTTTATCTTGCGGCGCACATCGCTTATGTCACAATCATACAAATCGGACGGCCAAGTAAGCACCCTTTCCAACATACATGAGTACTTAACGTCACGCTATCAAGAAGACATAACTTTGGACAAAATATCCAAAATTTTTTACTTGAATAAGTATTACATTGCACACGCATTTAAGAAAAAATACGGAAAATCGCTTATAAGCACGCTGAATGAAATTCGTTGCAACGAAGCAGAAAAGCTTTTGCGATGCACTAGTCTATCCATTGCACAAATTTCTATTTCGGTAGGATACAATTCCATTTCTTACTTTTCCAGTGCGTACAAAAAGATCAAAAACGAAAGCCCCGAACAAACGCGAAAGACATTGGCTCGCATGCACACATTAAACACTGCCGACACCGACAATTTAACCGCACCCCCCCCCATCACCACAATAAAAACAAAATTTTGACTGGATTTTTGCAACAATCAAGTCTTTTACCCGCGTCAGAAAAAAGAATTGTTGCGAAACTTCTCGTGCCAATCACATTGTCAAACATATGCGTAATCGCACAAAGCAAACGAGTTCGGCGTTTTGCCGAACTCGTTATTTTTTACATTGCTTAAGTTTTCAAAAGCACATGCCGTTTCTTACATTGATTAGCAATGCCAACATAGTACAACACGTTTGAAAAATGCGTTTTAACTTGTTTCCACAACAAGCATTCCACTTGAAACGTGTAGCACTGCACTTCAAAAGTTAATTCTATAATGAACATTGAATAAGAAATTAAAAATTATTGAACATATGGTAAAAAATTTTGTAAAACAATTGGTGATGACGTGAACTTTCTTGTCCCAACATTTGCCGTAAAATCAAAAAAATGCCAAAATTTTGAAATGCACCTCCAAAAGTTAGACACTTTGGGGTGCATTTCGGATTTTATTATTTATTGCAAAAGATTTTGCAAACTTGTCGGTAACTACCAACAACGCAACACCGTCTAGGGTTTAAGTCTGGAAGGTCCACGGAACAGGAAGGTTACGTCCTTGACGCTGGGAAGTTCAAACAACTTTACCAACGTACGCGTGATACCCAAACCGAAACCGCCGTGTGTGGGTGCGCCGTAGCGGAAGAATTCCAAGTAGTCGTGCATGCTTTCGGGGTCGATGCCTTGTTCTGCAATGTTCTTTTTCAATTCTTCGTAGCGATGTTCACGTTGTGCGCCGCTTGTGATTTCAATTCCGCGATACAACAAGTCGTAAGTTTTGGTAAGTTCCTTGTCGTCGTCCTTCTTCATGGAGTAGAAAGCACGGGCTTTTGCAGGGAAGTCGATGATGAACACGAATTCGCTGTCGTACTTTTTCTTGACGTATTCGCAAATAAGTTTTTCGCCGTCGGGGTCCAAGTCGCCTTTCAACGCACGAGGCACTTCGTAGTTCATTTCTTCTTTCAAAATTCTGTACGCTTCGTGCAAGGGAATGCGAGGAATGGGATTGTTGATCTCGATGATGTCTTTGCCGAAATACTTTTTGTATTCTTCGTTGTAGTCGGCTTTCACGCCGTGGATAACGTGGCGAAGCAAAGCTTCTTCCAAATCCATCACGTCGTGGTGAGAATCGATGTAGGAAATTTCAACGTCGATGCCGGTGAATTCCGTGTCGTGACGACTGGTGAAACTGGGGTTAGCACGGAAGTATTCGCCAATTTCGAATGTTTTGTCGAAACCGGCCATCATGCTCATTTGCTTGTACAATTGAGGACTCTGAGTGAGGTAGGCGGGTTGTCCGAAGTAGTTTTTAAGTTCGAACACTTCGCTACCGCCTTCACTGGAAAGCGCAGTGATTTTGGGAGTGTGAATTTCTATGAAATTGTTTTGGTTGAAAAATTCCACGGCGTGTTTTTCAAATGCCGTTTGAATTTTGAAAAGGAACGTTTTCTTTTCGTCACGCAAATCTATCCAACGATAGTCCATGCGCAAATCTTGTCCGCTATCCGCTTGAATGGGCAACACGTCTGCAACAGACATTATTTCCATGTAAGTCGGATAAATTTCCTTGCCGCCGTTGCGAACGTATTCGGAAAATACGCATTTGCCTTCCACCGTTACGAAACTGTGCGGAGTAAGTTGCTTGGCAATTTCGTACACTTCGGGGCATTCGTCCTTGACGATTGTCACTTGCACAAAGCCAGTGACGTCGCGAATGACCAAAAACATTATTTTTTTGTCGCGAATGGTCTCCACCATTCCTTTGATTTTCACTTGACCTTCGGTAAGGTCCTTGATGTAGGTTCTGTTCATAATTATCTTCCTTGCTTATGCAAAATTTGTGTTAGTTTTAGCGAAGTTCGTCCTTCGTTCTGGGGAATGCGATTGTATCGCGAATGTTGGACATTCCCGTTGCGTACATCAAAATACGTTCCAATCCAAGCCCGAAACCGCTGTGCGGAACACTGCCGAACTTGCGCAAATCCAAATAGTTTTGATAGTCGGATAACTTCATGTGGCGATCGTTGATTGCTTGCAACAATTTGTCGTAGTCTGCTTCACGCTCGCTGCATCCAATAATTTCGCCAACGCCGGGAACAAGCAAATCCGTTGCCGCAACGGTTTTTCCGTCGGGATTTTGCTTCATGTAGAACGACTTGATGTCTTTGGGGTAGTTAACGACGAAAACGGGACATTTGAACACTTCGTCCGTCAAATAACGTTCGTGTTCCGTTTGCAAATCACGCCCCCATTCCACAGGATACTGGAATTGTTTGCCGCTTGCTTGCAAAATTTCTATCGCGCGCGAATATTCACACTGAATAAATTCGTCATCCACCACTTTTTGCAATTTTTCGCGCAAGCCCTTTTCGTAGAACTTTTCCAAAAATGCAAGTTCGTCAGTACAAGTGCGCAAAATATCGTTGATGATGTACTTGATGAAATCGGTTGCAATTTCGATGATATCCGGCAATTCCGCAAAAGCAACTTCCGGCTCGATTTGCCAAAATTCTGCGGCGTGACGGGTTGTGTTGCTGTTCTCCGCACGGAAAGTGGGGCCGAACGTGTAGATTTTTCCAAACGCCGTTGCCATAACTTCGCCTTCCATTTGTCCTGAAACGGTGAGCCCGACCTTTTGCCCGAAGAAATCCTTTGCGTAATACTCTTCGGCAGACTTTGCCGTTGCGTCGTAGCCGACGGTTGTCACTTGGAACATTTCGCCTGCGCCTTCACAGTCGCTGCCGGTGATAATTGGCGTGTGAACGTACAAAAAGTCTCTTTCTTGGAAGAAACGGTGGATTGCCGCAGACAGTTTGCTACGGACACGAAACACTGCGTTGAACGTGTTTGTGCGAACACGCAAGTGAGGCACCGTGCGCAAAAAGTCCAAAGACGTTTTTGCTTTTTGAATGGGATAATCCAACGGGCAATCGCCCAGAAGTTCAACGGAAGTTGCGTTAACTTCGATAACTTGGTTTGCATTGAAAGATTTGACTGCCTTGCCAACAACTTTGACGGATGCACCGGGGCGCAACGCCTCGGAAAGGTTGACAACGGATTTGTCGATGACAATTTGCAAATGATTGAGCGTCGTTCCGTCGTTCAACGCCAAAAAGCCCATGTTTTTGCTGTCACGAAAACTGCGAATCCAACCGCAGACGACAACGTCTTTGTCAAAATAGAGTTCGGATTGTGTGATAATTTGTCTTATATCCGTGTGTTTCATGTTTATCCTCTTCTTTTTGCCGTTTTCGGCTGTTTTTTATTATAGCATTGTAAAAAATGCTTGTCAATTGTTCATTCGCTAGGTTAAGCAAAGTAAATTGAAGATTACGCAACAAAGCCCTTGTGCCTTTGGCGGAAACGTGTGACCGTTGCGTTGACAAGGTGGAAAAGTGGACGGCAGAGTCGCCAAGGGAAAAGTGAAGAGTTGAGGCACGTTAGTGGAAACACTTTTACCGACAACATACTTAAATGTGCGGTTTCGTTCACGTTACCTTGTTGGTAGGTTAGAAAGAAATTTGTGTGCAAAATGTATTTTTAGCTCTTTTACCTATCCAAGCAACTATACACATCTAAAAAAGTATTCATTTCTTTTCACTCTTCTCTCTTATCTTTTCTCTGACAGCGATTTATCGCTGTTTTTGCCCTCTCAGTCACCTGCGGTGACAGCTCTCCCGGAGTGAGAGCCAAGGGCGGCGGAGCCGCCAAGAGACAATAAATAGTAGTGAAGAGTGGAGGTACGTTAGGGAAAGCGGATGAACGGCAACAGTCGACGCAACTTTTTTCGCAAAAAAACAAACACCCCGACGAAAGTTATCGGGGTGTTTTGCGTTAAGTTGTTGTGGCATTGCAAGGCGGCTTTGCTGAAACCTTGCAAAAAGCGAAATACTGTTCGAACTGTTTGTTTTTCAACCAAGTCTCAGTTGTGTACGTTGCGGTTGTTGCGGTAACGCTATCGAAAACGATATCAAAGTTGATCAACTTGCCGTCGTTGCGCTTGTAGTTAGCAAATTGTTCGCTTAGTTCGCCCGTCTACCACAAGTTGTTCGTTTCAACTAAGCCGCAGTTGTGAACGTAACCGTGAACGTTGCGGTTTTTTCGGTAACGCTGTCGAAAACGATATCGAAGTTAATCAATTTGCCGTCGTTACGCTTGTAGTTGGCAAATTGTTCGCTTAGTTTGCCTCCGGTTTGCCACAAGTCGCTTGCCGATGCCCATGCGCCGTCATTATTCGTGGATTTACTCGTGCCGCCGTCCGCTTCGACAAGCTTGATAAGGGCAATATCCGTAACGGAGTTGTTATTGTTAGTGAACGAACCATATTCGTTTTCGCTGTAGGGGTTGTCGATTGCGCTGGAAACGTGGTAGATTCTTGCGCCGAACGAAGCACCGTCATAAAGGTAAGTGCCGCTTGCATTGGCGTGAAGTTTGTTCAAATCTTCTGCCGAATACAAATCGATAAGCAAGTATTCGCAGAAGTAGGAATTGTTGCTATCCAAGAAGATCAAGAAACAGTCGTTAGAAGTGTCGTTATCCGTCAAATCGATCGTGTATTGTTTGGATTCGGTGATAATTGTGGGTTCCATCCAACCAAGCATAATTTTGGAATACTTGTTGTGGTCGCCTTGAGTTGCGTCCATTATGTCCGCACCGCCAAGACCCTCGTTGCAACCAACGCTACTGTAGCCGTCGCTGCGTCTAGAAGAATAGTCGTAGTAGTCGTCCAAACCAAGCAAGTGTCCTGTTTCGTGAATGTAGGTTACTGCATTAACTTTCAAACCTTCAATAACGCTTTCCGTAATTCCGCCGCCGTTAACGTCTTCCATCATAAAGTCGAAGCCTGCAAACAAGTAGTAGTAAGCATACTTGCCGTCATAAGTTTCTTCGCCTTGGTACCAGGTGACATAGGCCCACCAGAAATCTCCGTTGTCATAGTCCACGTCGTTGTCGTAGATAAGATAAACCGCATCGATGCATCCGTCGTCGTTGGTATCGTACTTGGAAAGATCAATCATATCGTCCAACCAAGCCAAAACTTCTTTAAGTAACAAATCGCTACCATTTTGGGAATCTTCGTAGTATTTGGCTGCATATTTAGCTGTGAAGTTTTTCCCGTACTCAGTTCCGATATTGTAGTTCCAAATATCGAAGCTGAGGTTAAGTTTTCCGAATGAAGACTTTTGGTAGTAGGTGCTGACGCTTTCCCAACCGGTTTGTTCGGATGTGCCGTTGAATGCAACGTTCAAGTTGTTGAGAGCCGTATCCGAAATAACTTTGTTGCCAAATTGAACGGGAACGACAAGCGCGTTGTATGGATCTCCAGTTGAAGGCAAACCGATACCGCGGTCGTAGCTTTTTTCGTATTCCAAAAGTTTGTCTTGCAAATTTTCGTTGTCGAAAGTGTCCTTGTCGTAGGTTTGTTCGGGCATGACGTTGCCTGTGCCGGAACCCGAACCGCTACCGGAGCCGCCGCCAGAACCACTACCAGAACTACTGCCAGAACCGGAGCCGCCGCCATAAACAACGGTAATGTTTTCGATATATACTGCCTTTTTGGTTGTTTTGCAAATGATGCAAAAATACGTATCCGTGCCACTGATTGTCCAAGTGGTGCCCTCCAAAGTTGCAGTTTTTGTGCCTTGGCTTGTGCCTGTTGTGGGCGCACCGTCCACCTGCGTGAATGCAGAATTGCTTGTGAGCACTTCAAATTCATAACTAGTCGGGCCATTTTCCTCACTTGCAAGTTTCACTGTAATGGAGGTGATTGCTCCGGGTGTTGCCGTTATGCTAGCCAAATAGTAAGAAGGTTGTTTTTTTGTAGTCATTTGAATAGAAGATGTTTTTCCGGAATACAAATATGCAAAACCGGAAATCTCATCTTTCGACCAATCGTACCAACCATAAGCGGTGCCACTCAAAGCAAAACTGCCAACGTCAATTACAGTTGTTTTGCTTTCGCCAACGGGCACGTCGGGGTCGGGAGTTTCGGAACCGCTACCGCCGTCGCCACTGTCGCCGCCGTCCAAATCGGGTGCGGTGAGAACAATTTCGCCAAATTGGCTGAATTCCAAAGTAAATGTGTAGGTGCCTGCATAATATTCCGAAACGTCTTTTTGCGTTGCAACAATCTTTGTTATATAGCCGTCGGCAATGTAAAGCTTAAGTGCCGTGAAGGTGCAGTCGTCACCCCAATCACCCAAAATTGCATTGCCTGCCGTTGCAGGGTCGTTTGCAATGTAGCAATCGTTGTTCTTTGTGAAAGAGTAGTCGTTCAAGGAAGACAAGTCGACGTAGGGAGGCCAGGAATACAAATAGTCGAATATGCCCCATTCGTCGTCTTCGTAGTAGGCATCGTAGGTACCGTCGCCGTTATCGTAGTAGTAAACTAACAAACCTTCCGTTTCGTCATACAAAAGGTAGTCGACATAAGTTTCGCCATCGTACTCGTATTCCCAAGAGAACGCTTCGCCAACCATTTTCAAAACGTCGTTGTTAGAGTAGTAACCGTCGCTATCCACCAAGACAAATTTCAAACGGAAGTTCCAATTTTCGACATCTTCGTACTTTTCGAAAATTTCAACAAGGTCCGCATCGTTATCCGGTGTAGGTGTGGGAGTGGGCGTTACAGTGCCGCCGCCGTTGCCATCCACGCTTACAAGACGGGCAAGAAATTGACTGTCGTCGATAGCACTTGCTTTGTCGCCCTTGATATAGTAAGTGGAACTTGCGCTGATGGTTTCGTGTTGGTCAAATGTTCCCAAAACAAAGTCGTCGTTTTTGCTTTCAGCAACAACATTTGCAACAAGTTCGTTGTGTTCGCCAATTGTGAAGACTGTTGTAGCATTATCTGTCAAGGAAACAGATGCTTTAACATAATCGCCCTTAATGTATCCTGCCAAAGTGACGTACTTGCCGCCAACCTTCAAATAGTAACCGTTGGTTGCCGTTTCCAGCGTGACTACTGCTGCAGAAGAAACATTTGCCGTAGCAGCAAGGAAATTACCGTCCATTGCTCCGGTAGCGTACAACACTTTGGATACATTGCCTTGCCACATAGCAAGTTTGTATTCCGTGCCAACAACGGGAGTTTCTACTACACAATCCAAATAGCTTTGCTTATCGGTGGGAGCAACAACGTCGCCGCTGTCGATATCACCGCTATCACCACTGTCGCCGCTATCTCCACTATCTCCGCTGTCTCCGCTGTCGTCAACTTCGGGAGCGGTAAGAGAAATTTCACCGTGCTTGCTGAATTCCAAAGTGAACGTGTAGGTTCCGGCATAGTCTTCCGACGTGTCCTCTTGAGTGGCAACTATTTTGCTTATGTAGCCGTTTGCAACATAGAGTTTGAATTCGGTGAACGTGCACTCGTCGCCCCAATTTCCCAAAATTGCATTACCCACAGTTGCAGGATCGTTTGCAACGTAGCAGTCGTTGTTCTTTGTGAACAAGTCGGCTGTAAGTTCGGATAAATCCAACCAAGGAGCATCCAAGTAGTATTCGTAGAAATCGTCTTCGTCGTCCGTTTCGTAATAGACGTTGTAGGTACCGTCACCATTATCATAATAGTAGACGTACTGCTCCTTTACTTCGTCGTACCAAACGTAGTCTGTGTACGTAGTTAAGTTGCCATAAGAATCTTCTTCTTCGAATTCCCATGCAAAGTTTTCGCCGATGAACTTCAAAACATCGTTATATACATACTCGCCGTCACATTCCAACACATAGGTTGTGCGGAAATTCCAACTGTCGATATCTGCGTACTTTGCAAGAATTGTTGCAAGGGTTGTATCGGGTGTGTGGGTGGCACTTTCAACGGTTACTTGGCAAGTTGCCTTCACTTCGCCAACTGCGGCTGTGATTGTTGCAGAACCTTCCGCAACTGCCGTGACTTTGCCGTTTTGGTCGACCGTTGCAATGCTGTTGTCGGATGAACTCCAAGTAACAGCGGAACCGTCGCTAACCGTTGCAACAAGGTCTTCGCTGCTGCCAACCGTCAAGGTGAGTTGCGTTTTGTTAAGCGAAATTGTTACGGGGGGGGGAGTTACTGCGTCCGTCCATTTTGCGTAGACGGTGACGTCGGCAAGCAAAACGGTGGGAACCGTCCATTCGTTGCCGTCGGTGCAGTCCTTGTCCGTGTACCAGCCACCAAATACTTTGTCGCCGTTGGTGGGGTTTATCGGCAAGGCAAAATTGCTGTCAAACTTCACAACAGTGGGTTCAGTGCCGTTTTGTGCATCGAAGGTCACCGAAAAAGTATTCTCGGAGCACGCCGCGAAAACACATGAAAGAACCATCACTATCGCCAAAAGAATTACTAAGCGTTTTTTCATATGGAGTTCACCTCACATTTTAGTTGGTTTTAGTTTACTACTGAAAGTAGTAGTTTGTCAATATTGGGAAATAATTTTTTGATATTTTTGCTAAACACAGGCACCCGCTTGTTGCAATGTTTTGCATTGTTGAAACAAGATTGTCGTACAAGTGCATAACAAGTGCTCGGGTAAGTTTTTGCCCCCATACTTCACTGCAACGAAAAGCTTTTTTGAGTGCCGCAATTGCAACAGTTACAGCATTCCGTTAAAGACATTGCCGCAAAAAATTATTTGTGCCGTCACAAACCACTTTTGTTACCACATTGTGAATCTTGCGGCTTAACGGCAACTTAAAAACCCATTCCGACAACAAAAAAATCCAAACTCTCGACGCATTGACTGCGTTTGAATTTGGATTTTTGAATTTTTCACTTTTTAACCCACGTTGTGGGGGTAACGCACAGTAACAGCGGATAAATTTCCAAACGGCCCAAAAGCATTGCGAAAATCATCACTATTCTGGAAAATACAGAATACGCACCGAAGCCCGATGTCGGTGCACCGAAAAGCAGTCCGCTGTTGCCAAAACAAGAAACCGCCGCAGTCAAGTTGCATTCGAACGTCAGCCCTGTGCCGCCATCCAAACTTAGTAGCAAAAACGTTGCCACCACAATCATGACATAAAGCGCAAAATAGCCGGTTACTTCGTGCATAACTTCTTCGCTTAGCGGCTTGCCTTCATGACGAACGACGTTTGCATTGCGAGGATGCAACGCTTTGCGCAAATTTTTGCGAATTGCTGCGCACAAAATTGCCACACGGGAAACTTTCAAACCGCCTGCCGTGGAACCGGCACAACCGCCGATAATCATCAGCAAAAACAGCACACTTTTGGCAAACACCGGAAAAGCACTCAACGACGAAGTTGAAGGCACCGTTGTGTAGCCGGTGGAAGATATTGCCGAGGCAACGTGAAACACCGCCAGCCGCACGGATTCCCCAACGGTGCTTGCGTAGGGCAAATTTCCATTCACATTGAACACCATTGCCACCGAACACACAAAAATAATTGCCAAGTACAGCCAAGATTCCCTCGAAGACGTTGCTTGACGGAACTTGCGCATCACCAACAAGTAGTAAACGTTAAAGTTGATGCCGCACAAAATCATGAAAATTGCAATCACCCACTGGCAAAACGGATTGTAACTTGCAATGCTATCCGCCTTGATGCTCATGCCCCCTGTGCCAACGGTACCAAAAGTGTGCACGACGCTATCGAACAACGGCATTCCGCCGCACAGCAGCAACACAATTTCCAAAACGGTGAACCCGATGTACAGCAAATACAACGCTCTTGCGGTGGTACGGGCACGGGGCACAAGTTTATCCACCGTGGGGCCGGGCATTTCCGCACGCAACACGTGCATGCTTCTATCCGACGAACCGACGACGGCCATAACGAACACGATAACGCCCATGCCGCCTATCCACTGGGTGAAACTGCGCCAAAACAACATTCCTTTGGGCATGCTTTCAATTTGAGTACCGCTCAAAACCGTTGCACCCGTTGTGGTGAAACCGCTGACCGTTTCGAACAAAGCGTCCACGTAGGACGGTATCGCTCCGCCCAAAACAAAGGGCAACGCACCGAAAAGTGACAGCACCACCCACGAAACGGCGACGATTATCAGCCCTTCACGGGAGAAAAACACCTGATCTTTGGGTTTGAGTGCCAAAACAAGGGGCAAACCGCAAGCAACGCAAATGCCGCACGTTGTCAAGAACGCCCACCAGCACCCTTCGCCGTAGCAAAAGCACACTATCATGGGCAACAGTAACAATGCAGCAAGTGTCAGCAAAACGTAGCCCAAATTGCGAAAAATAACTCGAAAGTTCATTGTGCTACCTCAAAACGTCGGACAAATCGTACAAATGCAAGTTTGTAGCAACAACGATGACCTTGTCACCTTCCAAAATTACGTCGTCGCCTGTGGGCACGATTGTTTCCTTGCCGCGAATGATGCTGGCAACAAGCAAATTGTTTTTCAACTTCAAATCTTTCAGCGGAGTGCCGATCAAGCCGCAATCGGGCAACACGGCAAATTCCGACGCTTCCACGTCCCCTTCCATAAGGCTATACAGCGTTTCCATTTTGCTTTTTCCCGATGCATTTAACGCACGGGCGTACCTTGTTAGCACGTTTGCAACCATTTTTTGCGGAGAAACGACACAATCCAGCCCCAAACGCTCGGCAAGAGATGCCAATTCGCCGTGACTGACCTTGGAAATTACTTTGGGCACTTGTTGGCTGATGGCGTAGCAAGAAACCAAAATGTTTTCTTCGTCCTTGCCCGTTAGTGCAACCAACGCACCCGTGGAGCGAATGCCTTCTTCCAAAAGCAAATCTTGGCTGGTGCCGTCGCCGCACACTATGCCGATGTTTTCAGGGATTTTTTCGGCAAATTCGGCGCAACGGGCTTCGTCCTTTTCCACCACCTTGACGGAGTAATTGTTTGCGGCAAGCAGTTTTGCCAAGTAGTAGGCCGTGGAACTGCCGCCCAAAATAATAACATCGCGCCCTTGCTTGCGAACAAGGCCGATTGCCTTCAAAAACTTGTGACTGTCGTTGCGCTTGACCATGAAAGCCACTTTGTCGCCCTCTTGCAAGCAAAACGCACCGTTGGGAATGACGGCAACGTCGTCACGCTTGACTGCGCATGCCAAAAATTGCACGGGACACTTTTTGCGCAAATCGGAAAGCACCACGCCGCACAATTTGGAATTTTCTTTCACGATAAGTTCCAAAATTTGAATTTTTTTGCCGGCGAAATTATCCACGCTGACAGCGGAAGGCAACTTCAACAAATCGAAAAGCGATTCCGCAGTTAGGCGTTCGGGATTGAGTGCCATGGACAAATCCAACTGCTTGCACAAAAATTCCAAACCTTCTTCGTTGTACTCCGACTCACGAATTCTTGCAACGGTGTGTCGGGCACCCATGCGCTTTGCCAAAAAGCACGACAACATGTTAACTTCGTCCGATTGGGTGACGGCAATGAACAAATCGCATTTGGAAACTTCCGCCGCATTCAACATTTCGCGCGAAGTTGCACTTCCGCACACCGCCATCACGTCGTAGGTGTTTGTGACGGAACGGATAACTTCCGGATTGCTGTCTATTGCAACGACGTCGTGACGCTCGCACGCAAGACTATCCAAAATTGCTCTTCCTATTTTGCCGCAACCGACAACGATAACTCTCATTTTAACCCCTTTTGAACGACGGCGTTTTTTTATTGTTTTGCCGCCGTGGTTCAATTGCAATTATACTACTATCCAAAACAAAACGCAACGTTTTGATTGCAAACGACAAAAATGCACGCCCCCGGAAAAGAGCGTGCAAATAAATTGCAATATATGCCGTGCAGTGACGACCGAACGCCAGGCGGAAGAGCAACCGACACAAAAATACACTTAAAGTGCACAAAAATGCAATCACAATTGCTATTTTTGCACCCAGCAGTGAAATTCGTTGCAAATTTCCGTTGCCGCACTTTGCACGTCGGCGTTGTTTTGCACGCAAACGTCGGCACAGTTTTGGTAGAATTTTTTGCGCTGTTCAAAAAGTTTTTCCACGCCCACCGCCTTGCTTAACGGACGGCCTTCGCTACGCAACAACGGCAAATCTCGCTGCAACCACACCACGAATCCGTTTTGTTTTAGCGCAACGACGTTTTGACTGTTTAGCACGGTGCCGCCGCCCGTTGCTATCACAAAGCCGTGTTCTTTCCCGAATTTTTTTGTGTATTCACATTCCAGTTTGCGGAAAATTTCTTCGCCGTGCTGCAATATTATTTGTTCCGCCGTCAAGCCGCAACGAGCAACTTCTTCATCCAAATCCACGAACTTTTTGCCGAGTTTTTGCGCAACAATTTTACCCACGCTTGTTTTGCCGCACGAAGGCATTCCAACCAACACGACATTAGCCGCTTGCCCCTTGACATCCGCAAGCAAAGTTTCCGTTTGCGACACAAAACTTTTGTTTTGCCAAATTTCTTCCGAACGCACGGCTTGCGCAACCAACATGGGCAAACCGCCGCAACACAAAATGCCCAAACTTTCCGCTTGCAAAATCAATTTTGTTTTCAACGGATTGTACACCACGTCAAACACAAATTGCAATGACGGAAAAACGGACAAATCCACCAAACTTTCGTCGCAATCGGGGTAGGTTCCCACCGGAGTTGTGTTAACGAGTATTTGCGTGCCGGAAAGTTGAGAATAGTTTTGATAGTTAAACTTGGAAGTTCTGCCCACCACGGTGACCGACTGCGCACCGTTGCTACGCAAAAATTCGCACACCGTTTGAGACGTTGCTCCGCTACCCAAAACGACGGCGTGCTTGCCGCGAACGTCCACGCCGCAGCGCCTAAAAACGTATTCCACGCCGAACAAATCGGTGTTGTAGCCCACTACTTTCTTGCCGCACGCAACGGTGTTGACACAGCCAGTGCGCACGACGGTTTCGTCTTGCTCATCCAAAAAGCCAACTACGCTTTTTTTGTGCGGCACCGTAACGTTGAAAAACTTGTGTTTTTTGTCGCACAAAAACGTGGCTAGTTCCGCTTCGCTTACTTCCACAAGGCTGTATTCGGTGCCCAATTTTTCGTGAATGTTTTGGGAAAAACTGTATCCCAGTTTTGCACCTATCAAACACGCTTTCATTGGTTTTCTCCGTCAAATTCCGCCGCAACGTTGCGTTGCAAATTTTTGGTGATATTGAAAATTTCTGTGTACAACGCTTGCACAGCGGATGCCTTTTCGCTTTCCAAAGATGCCGTTAAACGACGCAAAACGGCGTTTTCGCGGTCCAAATCGACAACAGTAATGCCGTTTTTTGCTTTTTCAATGCCTATTTGCTTGCACAAATCCAAACGTCGGCAAAAAAGTTGCACTATTTCGTCGTCCAACGAATCTATTTTTTTTCTTATTTCTTCAATCATGTTGATGCTCCGCAAACAAAATTTCATCCAACAGTGCCAAGGACACGACGGCTTCCACAACTGGCACCGCACGGGGAACGATGCAAGGATCGTGACGGCCGCAAACGGAAATTTCCGCATTGGTGCCTGCAACCAAATCCACGGTTTTTTGCACCTTTGCAATGGACGGCGTAGGACGAAACGCAACCGACATTGTGACGGGCATTCCGTTGGAAATACCGCCGTTAATACCGCCGGACTTGTTGGACAAAAACGTTACTTTTCCGTCCTTCATTTCCAATGCGTCATTGACCACGCTTCCGCAACTTTGCGCAAAACCGAATCCGTCGCCAAATTCCACGCCTTTTACCGCAGGCACGGCATAAAGCAGCGACGCCAACTTTCCTTCCAAACCGTCGAACAATGCGCCGCCCAAACCGCCTTTCAGTCCGGTGACGACACATTCCACAATTCCGCCGACGGAATCTCCGTTTTGTTTGGCTTGTAAAATTTCTTCCGTCAACGCCTTAGCGTTAGAAACGGACGGAAAATCCTTTTCCCGCTCCGAAGGCAAACTTTGACAATTTTTATAGGAGAAACCTTGCGTTTTGCCCACTGCGGAAACGTAGGCAAACACATTCACGCCACGGTTTTCCAGTAGCTGTTTGGCAATGCCGCCTGCAACGCACAACGGAGCCGTCATGCGCCCGGAAAATTCTCCGCCGCCGCAAAAATCCAGCCTACCATCCTTCAAATATGCCGCATAATCGGCGTGCGAAGGGCGAGGCTTGCCGTACAATTCAGTGTAATCGTCGGCACGAACGTTTTGGTTTTTCAAAACAGCCTTAACGCAAGACGTTAACTTGCCCTTTTCCAAACCCTCGAATACGGGCACGTCTTTTTCGTCACGGGCGGTTGCAAATTTCTTTCCGCCACGGCGCAAATCCATCAACCGTTGCAATTCTTCCGTGGAAAAACTTTCCGAAGGAAAACCGTGCACTTCCACGCCTATTTCCGCCGAATGCGAAGTGCCCCAAACTTGAACTTCCAGTTCACGACCTTTCCAACAAAACACAGTTCCCTCCAAGTTTTTTTACTTCGTCGAAAAATTCAGGATACGACTTCGAAACGCATTCACTACCGCAAATTTTCGACGTTCCTTTTGCATACAACGCCAACAGCGTTTGACTCATTGCCATGCGGTGATCTCCGTCGGCAAAAAACGTGCCACCTTGCGGGCAGCCGCCGTGTACCGACAGCGTTCCGTTTTGATATTCCGCCTTGACGCTTGCTCCGTGCAACGTTTGCAACACGTTTTTCACACGGTCCGATTCCTTGCCACGCAAACGCTCGATGCCGCAAATTTTGCTTGTGCCGTTGCAAAACGCCGCCAAAACGGCCAAAGTGGGCACAATATCGGGGATATCGGCCGCATCAACATCGAAGGGCAGCAAGTTTCCGCCACGTACGTGCACAACGTCGTTTTCCACGGCAACTTTGGCACCGCAGTTTTTCAAAACATCTACAACGGTATTATCCGCTTGCACGGAAGTTGCGTTCAATCCCGTTACCGCCACGTCACCGCCAAGAGCGCCTGCAACCAAAAAATAGGAAGCATTCGTCCAATCGCCTTCGACGGCAAAACTTGACCGCTCCACGAAACGTCCGCCATTCACAACAAAACCGAAATCGGTTGCTTCAACTTGCACACCAAAACTTTGCAAAACGGATACCGTTGCATGCACGTAGCCTTGCGAAACCCGTTCGCCATCCACAAACAAACGGCTTTGTCCGTCTAGAAGTGCCAACGCAAACAGCATTCCGCTAACGAACTGCGAACTTTCGCTTCCGTCCACGTGAAAATCGCCGCAACGCATTTTTCCGTGCACCCTTTTGCCGTTATCGACGCCACAGCCTTGCAACGCACGGATAAGCGGCTCTATCGGACGGTTGAACAACCTTTCCGAACCGCAAAATTCCGCATCGATGCCCAGTGCAACCACAACGGGCAACAAAAATCGATAGGTGGAACCGCTTTGTTTGCAATCCAAAACAGCCTTGGAGCAAAACTTTTCGGGCGGCGTAACCAAAAGTTCCGTTGTGCCGCAAACTTCAACGCCCAAAGCACGCAAACACCCCACCGTTGCCGAAACGTCGTCCGACGGCGTTACTCCGCAAATCAAAGTGGGTTGTTTTTGAAAAAAAGCCGCAGCAATAAGAGCCCTGTGCGCAAACAACTTGGCCCCCACTGCCGAGACTTTTCCCGATAGATTGTGCGGTGTTACTGTTGCGTTCATAGTAGTTTTTCCAATTCGTCGAAGGATATTTTTTCCATCCGACAATCGCCCACGTCGTGTATCATGACGAAATTCAATCCATCGCCGAAAGATTTTTTGTCGTGTTTTATCTGCGCAAAAATTTCCCGTGAAGAAAAAGGCAAAGCATCGCCAGCAAAATTGCCCAGCAACTTTTTGCAACGCTCCACAACTTCATCCGACAACGAGTAGTATTTTTTTGAAATTTCCAGTGTTTGAACAAGCCCTTTGGCCACACATTCTCCGTGTGACAAAGTGTATCCGGAAAGTGCTTCCAGTGCGTGTCCGACGGTATGTCCCAAATTAAGAAGCATTCGGCAACCATGTTCGCATTCGTCCTTTTCCACAATCTCCGTTTTGAACCGCAAACACGCTTCAATAAGTTTGAAATTGTCGCAACCGTCAATTAAACTTGCAATTTGGGTAGAAAGCAGTGCATATTTCTGCACTTCGCCCCATCCGTTGTGCATTTGTTCCGACGGCAACGTGTGTAATGCGTCAACGTTAACCAACACGGCTTTTGGTTGATAAAAAGTGCCGACAAGGTTTTTGCCTTGTGGCAAATTCAACGCAGTTTTTCCGCCGACGGACGCATCTACCATGGCAAGCAAGGTTGTGGGCAACTGATAAAAATCTATTCCACGCTGATAGGTGGATGCAACGAACCCCGTCAAATCCCCCACAACACCGCCACCCAACGCAACGAGCGCATCTTTGCGAGTGAAATTGTGTTTTGCCAGAAATTCCGTCAATGCAGCATACTGCGACAAACTTTTGCTTTTTTCTCCGCTAGGCACCACAAACGAACAAACTTCCGCACGGATGCCTTTTTCCACCGTTCCAAGATACAACGGCGCAACGACATCGTCGGTTACGACGCACACTTTGGGGTTTTCAATGCACGAAAAATCCCACGTTCCGTCCACCGTAACGCAGTAACTTTTGGGCACGTTCACCTTCCAAGAAACCATTGTATCCTCCGTTATTTTTCCGCTAGTTGCCGTAGTGTTTTCCCACCACCGGCAACACTTGTTTTACTTTTTCGATAACGCCCGAAAGTGCCGACGGACGCAACGACTGCGCTCCGTCCGAAACGGCGTCTTGCGGCTGGCAATGAGCTTCCACAATCAATCCGTCGGCACCTGCCGCAGTTGCCGCAAGCGATAACGGCCCGACCAGTTCGGCATTTCCCGAAGCGTGACTGGGATCGGCGATAACAGGCAAATGGGTTATTTGCTTTAACAATGCTATTGCCGAAACGTCCAACGTGTTTCTAGTGTACCGCTCGAAAGTGCGAATTCCACGCTCACACAAAATTATTTGTGGCAGTCCTTCGTTCATCAAATATTCGGCACTCAACAGCCATTCTTCCACAGTGTTGGCAAATCCACGCTTCAACAGCACCGGTTTTCCCGTTTTTCCAACTTCTTTCAACAGTTCGAAATTTTGCATGTTGCGTGCGCCTATCTGTAACAAATCCACATCGGCAAACGAATCCAACTGTTTCACGCCTGTTATTTCCGAAACCACCGGCAGCCCCGTTTCTTGTTTTGCCTTTAACAGCATTTTCAAACCGTCTTCGTGCAAGCCTTGAAAAGAGTAGGGCGACGTTCTCGGTTTGAACGCTCCGCCACGCAACAACGTGGCACCGCAATTCTTAACGGCGATTGCCGCCTCGATTATCTGCCGTTCGCTTTCCACGGCGCAAGGACCTGCAATTATTTGAAAACCGTCGCCGCCGAACAACCTTCCGCCAACGTTCACAATTGTGTTTTCACGGTGAAATTTGCGTCCCACCTTCTTGTAGGGGGTATTTTCTTCCGCACCGACAATGTTTTCCACAAAATCCAAAGTGCGCAAATAGTCCACGTCCAAGCACGATTCGTTGCCGAACACTTCCACTACCGACGACCGCTCGCCGTGCACGACGTTTACTTCCGCACCGTGGTTGCGTATCCAATCCGTCAAATCGTTCAAACGTTTTTCTTCACCTTGTTTTTTGACGACGATAATCATTTTTCCTCCATTGCAAAGTTGCTTGCAAACGTACCGCGTGCTTTTTCGGCATCAACAGTGAGATGTCTTGTCCCTTCCGATAAAAACGTGTATTTTCATTTCGAACCAACAAAACGAAGCACCGTTTGCCGCATGCAAACGCAAAAACTTTGCATTATCCATACACTGTAATTTTACAAGTTTTTGTGCGTTGCGTCAAGGGCTTGCGATAATTTTCACTCACACAGTGCATCTTGTACAACATTCACGCCGTTGTTTTTGGTGTTTGGGCGTGTTGGGTTTGACACAAAAGGCATACGGTGGTATAATTTTGAAAAATGCGTGGCGTTTTTTTGCATAACGTCACTTCGTTGAGGTAAAATCATGGAAGAAGCAACAAGAAAAACGGTGTTTTCGGGCGTGCAACCCACAGGCAGAATAACTTTGGGCAACTACTTGGGTGCCATCAAAAACTGGGCGCCTTTGCAAGAAGAATACAACTGCATCTACTGCGTTGTGGATTTGCATTCGCTAACGGTAACGCAAATTCCTGCCGAACTTCGCAAAAACACAATGGATTTGCTTGCACTGTACATTGCTTGCGGAATAGATCCCCAAAAGAGCACGCTGTTCATTCAATCGCACGTTCACGAACACGCAGAACTGGCTTGGATATTGGATACCGTCACTTACGTCGGCGAAATGAATCGTATGACGCAATTTAAGGAAAAATCAAGGAAACACGCCGATAATATAAACATGGGACTGATGAACTACCCTGTTCTTATGGCAAGCGACATTTTGCTGTATCAAACTGACCTTGTTCCAATTGGAAAGGATCAAGTGCAACACTTGGAGCTAGCACGCAACCTTGCGGAACGCTTCAACAGCAGATATTCGCCCACATTCGTCGTGCCCGAAGGATTTTTGCCCAAAGCCGGCAAAAGCATAAAGAGTTTGCAAGACCCGTCGGCAAAAATGTCCAAGTCCGATCCAAACGAAAACGCATTCATCGCACTGACGGACGATGCCGACACCATTCGCCGCAAATTGCGCCGTGCCGTTACCGATTGCGACACAGAAGTGCGCATGAGCGAAGAAAAACCTGCCGTTTCCAACTTGTTGACCATCTACAGCCTCACTTCCGGCGAAAGCATTGCCGATGCGGAAAATCGTTTTGCAGGCTGCGGCTACGGAATTTTCAAAGATGCCGTTGCTGATGCCGTCATTGCCACCGTAGAGCCTATTCAACGCAAACAAAAGGAATTGCTTGCGGACCGTGGCTACTTGGAAAGCGTGCTGAAACAAGGCGCGGAAGACGCATCGAGAATTGCCGCAAAAACATTATCGAAAGTGTATCGCAAGGTGGGTTTGGTGCCCAAAATTAGATAACAAGAAAAACGGAGAAAAAGTATGTTCGGATACGTGGACGTTACGAAAAGTTTGGAAGACGGTCAACGTGGATTGTGGCAAACGTTCATGTGCGGACTGTGCTTTTCCACAAAAAAACTTTTCGGCAACGCACCCCGAATGTTTATTTCCAACGACATTAACTTTTTCAACGTGCTGTTTCACAGCATAGAAAACGTGGATGTAACCCCCGAACAATCTCGCTGTTTTTCTCACCCGATTAAAAAGCGTTCAGTGCTGAAACCTACGCCACTAACGGACAAAATCGCCATCGGAAACGTCATTTTGACATATTTGAACATTTACGACGACGTGATTGACGGCGGCAGCGCAAAGAAAAAGGCGGCACTGTCCCTCTACAAAAAATCCTACCGCAAGGCGCAGCAACAATGGCCGGAACTGGACGGCATTATTTGCCAAAAGTACGAACAACTTCGTGAGCTAGAAAAAAGCAATTGCAAAAGTTTGGATATCGTTGCACATTCGTTCGCCACACTGTCGCAAGAATTTTGCAAAACGGTGTTAGGGCGGTCGGACGAATTTGCTGAAACGCTATGCTACAACGTTGGCAAATGGATTTATCTTATCGACGCATTGGACGATGCGGAAAAAGACTTGAAACAAAAAAACTACAACCCGTTCGTGAGTTGTTACAACGCCAATTCCGTTGCCGATTTGGGCAAGTTCAAAGAAGAAATTTCCTTTTTGATGTATGCCGTTTTGAACAGAATTGCACAAAGTTTCAACGATTTGAACCTTTCAAAATACACTTGCGTGTTGAACAACGTGCTGTTTTGCAGCATTCGCGAAAAAACGGCGGACGTATTGAAAAAATTATCGTAAGCGGAGAACATAAACACAACATGGACTACAACTACAACGCATATGAAATTTTGGGCTTGGCAACAAGTGCCACCCGTGAAGAAATTGACGCAAAGTACAAAGAACTGCGCTCAAAGTATCAGCAAAGCAGATTTTTGCCCGGTGAAGAAGGGGAAGAAGCGTCGGAAAAATTGCAACAGTTGGAAGTTGCCTACCGTGACATTTTGTCGCTGTTGGAAGAACAAAACCAAACGGAAAGTTTTGCTCAAGAAGACGACTACACGGAAATTCAAGATTTGATAAAATCCAACAAATTGGACGAAGCGCAAACAAAGCTAGATTCGCGCGCCACTCGCGATGCGGAATGGCACTACGTGCAATCCATTTTGTTCTACAAAAGAAATTGGTTTTTGGAAAGCAAAAAACAACTGGAATTGGCTTGCCAAATGGAACCGGATAACGCCAGATACAAACAAAGTTTGGAAAAATTGACAAAAATTTTGGCATCCAACACGATCAGTCCCGATCAAATGCGCACCACTTCCCGTCCTGTGGATAACGGCCCGCAAATCGGTGCAGGTAACGGAACTTGCACGGGTAGTTCTTGCGGAGACTGCTTGCTTTGCAACGCTTGTTGCAACTGCGCACAATGCATGGGCGGTGGTTGCTAGTGAACAAAGCAAAGTCTGTGGCCGTTTCCGGGCTGTGCGCCGCAGCAGTGTTGGCGTGCTTCGCCTTGGCAGCGTTGCCGGGCACAAAGTGGGTTTGCCTTATCTTAGGCGTTATCGCTTCCGTTGCAACGGTTATCCCGCTTATGCTCAACCCCAAAAACTTGGTGTTCACCTTGCTGGTGTACGTTGCCGGCAGTGTTTTGGGCGTTTTTTTGGGAATGTCCAACATCGTGTGCGTGGCACCGATAATTGCGTTTTGCATACCCTTTGCAATAGTGAAAGTGTGCGGCGAAACGGTTACCGTGACTGCCAACGTTGCCCAAGAAGAAGTTTTGGAAGATCCGTTTGGTAACGGCGACGACAAAAAAATAGTTTCCGTGAAAGTGGATGCAAAACCAAAACTGCCCACCGCCGTGAAATGGATTTTGTACTACGTTTTGTTGGAATGCGGCATAGCGCTAACGTTGCTTGCAACGTACCTGTTCACGCCGACGGTGTTCGAAACGATTATCGGCTCAAAATGGTTTTGGCTTGTGTTTGCCGCAATGCAACTGATTGTGTACCCCTACGACGTGATGATGACAGGTTGTTTGAAAGCCACTGTCAAAGTGCTGCAAAAAGCCGTGCGGCCGTAGGATAGCGGCAACTGCGTTGCCGAGTGAAAAGTGAATAGTGAAGAGTGAAAAGGTGTGGTTACGTCAGTAAAACACCTTTTTTCTTTTAATGTCACCATTCAAAATACGTGACAACAGCAACAACTTGCTGACATCCGTGTATTTTTGTTTTCTGCAAATTACATTTTTCACTAAGACTTGCAATTTGTCTTTTTTTGCAGGGTGTTGCACTTCAAATTGTAACCCGCCCAGCTTCCTTTACACAAAAAAGCCTTGTTTAAGGTTGCGTTTTTAACCCTCTCAGGCACTCCGACAGCTCTCCCAAAGTGAGAGCCAAACGGCAACTGCGTTGCCGAGTGAAAAGTGAAAAGTTGAGGTGACTTTAGTAAAAATGGACAAACAAAACCTTTTTTGCTAGCCTATTTATCAAAAACAACTATTCAAATTTCAAAAAACCATCCTTTTCTTTTCTCTGGCGACGAAGTCGCTTACAATCCCTCAGTCACGGCAAAGCCGTGCCCGCGCCCTTTACACAAAGGAGCCGTTTTTAATGTTACACATTTAACCCTCTCAGTCGGCTCCGCCGACTGAGAGGGCGAGCCAACAAGTCACACGAGTGAAAAGTGAGTACGCTAGGCTGCATTAGCGAAAATTAAATGGCAAAACTGAAATTTTTCTCTCTATTACCGCACCTTACACAAATTCTTCAAATACAAAAGCACCGCAAAAATTTTGCGGTGCTTTTGTATTGTTTGCAATTTCACATCAATTTTCAACAAAGGAAAAACGAAACATGACGCAACTGCTTGACAAATTATTCCTTAACTGCTCCTGCGGAAAGTCCTGAAACAAGGAACTTTGAAAGCAAGAAATACAACACTATGATAGGAATTCCGATGAAAATAGAACCGGCTGCAAAACGGGAAAATTCCGTTTCGCCAAGCGTCATAAGACCCACCGCGACGGTGTACAAATCCTTTTCTTTCAGCAACAGTTTTGGCAAAATGAAGTCGCTCCACGGCCAAACAAACTGCGACAGCAACGTGTACACTATCATCGGCTTTGCCAACGGCAACGTTATGTGGAAAAACACTTGCGCATTGTTTGCGCCGTCCATTCTTGCCGCTTCGTCGATGGAATTGGGAATGGTGTCGAAAAATCCCTTTTGCGTCATGTAGCCCATGGGCGCACCGGCCGAATAAATCAAAATCAAGCCCCAATGTTGGTTTATAAGGTTGAATTGCGTCATCATTATGTAGACGGCAGTCATTGTCATAAACGAAGGGAACATGCCCAAAACAAGGGTTATTTTCATCAAGGCCTTTCTGCTTTTGAAGCGGAAACGGGACATGCAGTACGCCGTCAAAATTGTAAGCAACGTGCCAATCAAAGCGGACATCACCGAAACGAACAGCGTGTTCAAAAACCATCTGGGATAGTTATACAGTTCCGTATCGGTGAACAGTTTTTTGAAACTGGCAAAACTGTATTCCGTCGGAAAAAATCCGTCGAAGGCATAGATTGAGCCCGATTTTGAAAAACTTGCCAACGTCAGCCACAAAATGGGAAACAAGAACACAAAACTTACTATCAAAATTATCAAATAGGTAAACGCTGCGGAAACAATACGTTTCTTTTTTGCACTTTTTCTCATTTGAAAGTATCCTCCTGTTTGTAACTGGGGCTGCGCATGTACACAATCAACGAAACAACCGACGTTATAACAAATATTATAATGCTGATGGTTGCGCCGATCGAGTAGTAGTTGTTATCGATGGAAAGGTTATACAACCAGTTGATAAGCAAATCGGTATCGCTTGCCAAGAAGTAACCGTCGGTGTACAAGCCGCCACGCAAGAAGTAGAACACGCCGAAGTTGTTGAAGTTTGCGATAAATTGAGAAATCAACACGGGCGTCGTTGCAAACAGCACGAACGGCAACGTTATTTTTGTGAACTGTTTGAACTCGCTTGCACCGTCGATGCGTGCCGCTTCGTACAAGTCGTTGTTCATGTTGGAAAGTATACCCGTTGCCAACAGCATGGAGGACGGAACGTTAAGCCAGCAATTCACCAACAACCCGATTATTCTGCTAGGCCACTTGGCATCGATATCCAAAAATCCGACGGCTGTGCCGCCGTACTTCACTATCAGTTGGTTGATCGGGCCGCCGTAGGAGAACATGAACTTGAACGCCAACATTGTGATAAATCCCGGCACTGCATATGCAAGAATGGGGAACAACCTCCAAAACGCCTTGCCCTTGACGCACTTTTTGTTGTAGATAAGTGCCAAACCCAGCCCGGCGAAGTAGTTCAACGCGGTGGACGCAATGGCCCACACAAAGTTCCACAGCAAAATTTTGAAAAACGTGGGGGCAAACTGCGAAAGCGTGACAACCTTGCCAAAGTTTTCCAGCCCGACCCACTCTACCAACGCCGGCGGAACGATATTGCCACCGTAGTTGGTGAAAGCTATCAAAATCATGAAAATGATGGGCAACACGCAAAATACTCACACGCCCAAAACGGGCAAAAACAGCACCGTTACGTGGAAATTTGCACCAAGCAAACTGTTGAGTTCTTCTTTGAAGGTGAGCGGTTGTTTGAAAGATTCCACACGCTGCTGAGTTTTGAAAACGTCCTTGATGTTGTACCAATACAACACGAAGTACACCGCTAGCACTATAAATGCCAAAATGCCCATTATCAGCATGGTGACGGAGTTGTCGCCCTCCACGCCGTACCACGGGTTGGCCTCTACCGTGCCCAAAGTGAAAAATCCGGCAATGGCTTTTGCACCGTACAGTGCAAAGAATGCAACAAAGCCGATTTGCGTGAGCAACAGCAAAATTCCTTTTGTCCATTGCTTGTACATCAATTGACCCCCCCCCATAACAATGGAAGACACAACGACGTTTTTGTTGCCGTTTTTGCACACGTCAACAAGATTGGTAAAAAGTTTTTTTCTACTCTTTTTCTCTTTCATGTTCCACCTCTTATTGCAACGTGAATATCGCGTCGTATATTTGTTGGTCAACAAGTTCCAACGCCGCTTGAAGTTTTTGCACCGTATCGTACTTGTAACCGTCCTTGCGGTAGGGGTCTTTTGCTATATCCGTGAACAACGATTGCAACGGCGTCCACATTTGTGCGTTTTCCTTGATGGAAGGCATAACGACGATATTGCCCGCCTCGAAGTTGTCGTTGATAACCACCGATAAGCCGCCGGCCACTTTTGCCACGTCGGTGCGGGCGGGTGCGATACCCAACATTTGGTTGCGAAGATAGATCATTTCGTAACCGGTTGCAAAATTGATAAATGCAAGGCACGCATTGGGGTACTTGGTGTAGCTGGAAATTGCATAGCCGTTCACGCCGCCCATCATTTTGGAATCGATAAGTTCGGGATTTTCCTCGGACAAATCGCCGGATGCCGGCAGTTTGGGCACGTAGGTTGCAATCAAATTTTCTTCGGCAAATTCGCGCGTGTGCCCTTCGTTGATCATTTCGTCAATGAACATCGTGTACACGTCCGGCGTTGTCATTGTGGCAAAATAGTCGCCTTTTGCCAATCTTGAATAAGCGTTGACGGTTATCGTGTCGTCGATACACCACTCGTTCATGCTACTTGCAAGTTGTCTTATCACGCTTGCACCCTTGTAACTTTCGCCCTTGCTGTGACCGATATCCGTCGGATCGGTATTGTCGTTGCCGAAAGTGTATCCGCCGTAGCTGTACAAGTAGCCAACGGCAAAATAGGGGTCGAACAACGATTTCATGTAGCCGTAACTGCCACCGTTGCGTAACGTAAGCGAATACTTGTACAATGCGTTCCAACTTTCCAACATATCCGGAACACCGTTTTGGTCATTGTCCCATTTCGTTTGCCAATCTTTCGGCAACAAGTCCTTGCGATAGTACAGCAACGGACCTTGAATATTCACAGGCACGCCGAACGTGTACGTTTCCGAACCGTACTGGCTTTGGTACGCCTTCCATGCACGTTCACCCACCTGTTGATAACAATC
Source organism: uncultured Oscillospiraceae bacterium (assembly GCA_964483825.1). GTDB lineage: Bacteria > Bacillota > Clostridia > Christensenellales > CAG-314 > Fimimonas. The sequence continues at coordinate 10,684 of CAZADD010000001.1, read as the reverse complement.
CAACTGTTCCACAGGCAATGGCATCACGTGTTTTCCCGAAACATAGTGCATCAATCTGTCGTTTGCTTGATACAGCACGTCCGGGCCGTAGCCGTAGGGGCCGTCTTGTTCCAAATCGCTGTACTCGTCCATGTTGGCATCAACTGCCGTTATGCCGTACTCTGCGTACTTGGCATTGAAAGCATCCAACAGCTCTTTCAAATACCCTTGTTTGATGGCCGTGTCGTTTTCCAACACACGAATAACCGCATTTTTTTCCAATTCACCGGTAAACTTGTTTGCACCGTCTTGTGCCTGCGTGCCCGAAAAGCACCCCAGCGTGACGATAATAGCAATTATCACCACCAAGTGAATGGAAATGGCTGCTATAACATTTTTCACAACGTCACCTCCTCAATTACAAATCCCACGCCGCAAATTTTGCCGTCACCGTACCCGTTGGATAACAAAATTTTGCCGCTAGGTTGAAATTCCGTTGAATTTTTGCTTACCGTTAGGCGCACGATCCTGCCGCCCAACCTTCTTTCCAAAATAAATTTACAGTTGTCGCTGCGATAGTCCGTTTCTCCGTCGGCGAAAATAGCGTCCTTTTTAAGTTCCGCCAGCCGTGCTATCAATTTACCCGTCGGCGTGGGATGTTGCTCCACCGACCAATCCATGGTTCTGCGACAATCGGGATCGTGTCCGCCGGCCAGCGGCACCTCCGTTCCGTAGTAGACGCACACCGCACCGCAATGACAAAAAATTATTGCCAGTGCAGCCGCTAGTTTGCTTTCGTCCCCGTTTACAAGAGTGAAAAATCTGTGCGTGTCGTGGCTGTCCAACAAATTGAGCATCATGCGGTTTATTTGCAGTTTGTTGCGCACAAACAGTGCCGAAAAACGCTTTGCAAGCCCGTCGGAATCCAATTTTTCGGACACAAAGTAGTCCATCAACGCCTTGGTGACGGCGTAGTTCATTATTCCGTCGTACTCGTCTCCACGCAAATACGGATAGGCATCGTGCCAATTTTCACCCAACAGCACGGCGTCGCTTTTGACTTTTTTCACCGCCGTGCGGAACTTGCGCCAAAAGTCGTGGGAAACTTCGTCGGAAACATCCAGTCTCCAACCGTCGATACCGTAGTTTTCTATCCAGTAGGTGGCAACACCGATAAGATACTGTTGCAAACTTTCGCACGAAGTGTTGAATTTTGGCATGTACTTGCACACGCCGAAATACTCGTAGTTGCCTCGTTTTGTATCCACCGTGTCGCCGTCGATAATGAACCAATCGAAATATTTGGAATTGCGCCCATTTTGCACAACGTCACGGAACTGTGCCAAATCTTCACTGCAATGGTTGAACACGGCATCCAACACCACTTTTATTCCGCGTTGGTGCGCTTGGTCCACAAGCAACTTAAACTGACTTTCCGTTCCGAAATGCGGGTCGATACGGTAGTAGTCGCTAATGTCGTACTTGTGGTTGGATTTCGACTTGAACACCGGCGTAAGATACAGCGCCGTAACCCCCAATTTTTGCAAATAATCCAGTTTGGAAATTATCCCGGCAATATCTCCGCCGGCAAAACTTTTGGGGGTGGGAATTTCGCCCCACTTCAAGTTGACGTAGGACATGCCCTTTTCCGTGTTGCCGCAACAAAATCTATCCACAAAAATTTGATAAAACACGGCGTTGGTTAGCCAATTCACAGTGGGAACGATGTCGGCACTGTTGATATAGGGCAATTGAAAGGAATTGAAGTAGGCAACGGAAAAATCGTAGGTGTCCACTGCTCCGTCTTCGCAGAAATACACCGTTTGTTTTCCTTGCATAAGTTTGAATATGTAAACGAAACGAACATCGGCAAGTTGCAAACGAAGAAAATAGTAGCTGAAATTTTCGTCGGTAAAACGCAACTTCATTTGTGCTTGCAGTTGTTTCTTGTAGTAGTCGTATTTGTTGCCGTAGATAACACTCACTTCGTCGAACTTGTCGTCCTTGTCCGTTCGAAGCAAAATTTCCACGGTATTTTTGTTAATTGCGTAGCAATATTGACTATCTGCTACGTGTAGAATGGCTTTCTTGTTCATATCACTCCTTGACATCAACTTTCGAAAGTGTTATAATTTTCGAAGTTATGTCAAACGTAAAATCTAAAAAAATCACAAACAAAGACGTTGCTGAGTTTGTCGGCGTATCCGTTGCAACCGTATCCTACGTGGTTAACGGCAGAACGGACAAACGGATACCGGAAGAAACACGGAAAAAAGTTTTGCACGCAATCAACCTTTTGGGTTACGTGCCCAATCCGCATGCCACCGCCATCAAAACCAGCATTAAAGATATTGTCGTGAGAACTTCCGCAAACAATTCGGTGCTAGCAAACGCCGAAACAGTTGCAATACTAAAAGAACTGACATCCGTGTTTTCCCAAAAGGGGTATGCGGTACATTTTTCGGCTGAAACGACCCCAAAAAGATTGGCCGCCACCGCTTGCGTGTGCATTGGATTGGAAAAAGAAGAATTCTACGCCTTGGCAAACGAAAACTTCATTCCGTTGGTTGCCGTGGACGCATTGTTGAACGACGCTGTGTTTTATCAGGTCACAACCGACTACGCCACTGTCAAGGCAAAAGCATCCCAAACTTTTGCGGACGGCTTCACCTATGTGGCTTTGTACCCTTCCGACGCTGTGCTGCGCCAAGAAATTTGCAACGAGATGAACACCGTTTTTGTGAGCACATTTGCCGATGTGGAAAACTTGCCACAAGGCAATATTGTCGTAACCGACTACGTTTTGGCGGAACTGTTGCAAAAACGGGCTTTGAACTTGTGTCAAACCAAAACGGACAAGTTGGCGGCGGTTATCCAATGCGTGGAAAACGCAGTAGACCGTGCCGAAGTCGAAGACAGTGCACACTTTGTGAAAATATGAAAAAATCCAATCAACTCCGCCGATATTCTCGGCGGAGTTTTTTTGTTAATTTGCATTTTGCATCACAAGGAGAAAAAAACTTGTCACCGCAAATTAACGCTGGATTTTACAGTTAAGCTGCTGTAATAGTAATTGTTCCCGTGGCAGGATCAAACGTAAGTTTATAGGTGCCTGCAACGGTGCATTTGATGTTGCCGCTTGTAAGATCGAAGTTTGCGCTTGCGCCACCTGCTACAACTTTGGATGCATTAAATGCGTCGCCCCATTGGGTGATGTCCGTTGCTGCAAAATATTGAATCATCAATTGGTCGTCCACGGCAATGGTGAGAGTTATTTCAAACTTGCCGTCCACTTCCGTCATTTTGCCGCTTTCAGGTTGATTTTCCCACGTTGTGCTACCGATTGCGTTACCTTTTACGAATGCTCTTGCAAAAACTTCCGTGATGTAAATTTTGCCGTTTGCAACGTCCAAAACGATTTTGTAAGCGCCTGCCGTTGTGCACTTGATATTGCCGCCACCAAGCTCAAAGTGATCGTTTGCACTTCCTTCTGCAACATCGGATGCTTTGTAGGAAACACCCCATTCGGAAGTTTCCGTTGCGGAGAAATATTGAATCATGATTTCGTCGTTAACAGCCATTTCGATAGCAATTTCAAATTTGCCGTCCACTTCCGTCATTTTGCCGCTGGCAGGTTGATTTTCCCATGTTGTGCTACCGATTGCATTGCCCTTTACAAATGCTCTTGCAACGGCTTGCTCTTGACCGGCTGAAATGGAAATTTCATTTTTTGCAGGATCAAAGACGATTTTGTAGGTGCCTGCAACGGTGCATTTGATATTATTGCCGGTAAGATTGAAGTTGGAATTAAGTTCGCCAGCAACAACGTTTTTGGCCACAACTGCCGTGCCGTCGTTCGTTTCGTCTCCTGGAGCAAAGTACTGAATCATAATCTCGTCGTTAACTGCCATTGTGAGATTAAGTTCGAATTTGCCGTCAACTTCCGTCATTTTGCCGCTGGCAGGTTTGTTACCCCAACTTTCGATGCCGCTACCTTTCACGAAAGCCATTGCTTCCGATTCGGCCGATGCAATAGTGATCATCTTTGTGTAGGCATTGAAGGAAATGTTGTAGGTGCCTGCTGCCAACACTTTGATATTTGCGTTGCTTGCCGACACTGCAGAGAAAGTTTCCGTTGCTGCAAGTTTCGAAAGCAAATAGGGCGCGTTGTAGTCGGAAAGTTTGCTTGCATATGTTGGTGTTGTGCCTTGTTCGAAAGAACGGATAAGAATTTCGTCGCCAACTGCCAATTCAACGTCGTTAATTTGGAAAATGCCGCTACCTGCTTCGGTTTCCACAAGTTTGTTGTTTGCAAGGTCTGCTTCTTTCCAATTGAGGCCTGCTGCCGTTTTGCCGTCCAAATAGTAGTCGTACACGGGCATAGACTTGGTTGCGTCTACCGTTACGGTGAGCACGTCGCTTGCTTTGTTGTACGAGAAAGTGTGCATACCGCTGGTTTTAGCCTTCATGTTGCCGCCGTTTTCGGAATAGCCGTCCACCACTTCACGGGAAGCAGCATCCAACACGTTGGATTTGATATAAACGGAACCTGCAGTTACACCGTCGGCTGCCGAATTGTAGGATGCGAACATAAATTCGTCGCCGGCCTTCAAATAGGTATTCAATGTGTACACGTCGCCGTTTTGAACCATGGTTGTTGCAGCGTTGTACATATCGGCCCAGTTGGTGATTTGGGAACCTTTGATGTAGTAGTTGGTGACAACAACTTTTGTTACATGCGGATCGCCGTTGCGAACGAATTCGATTGTATCAAAGGTACCAACGTTGTACACTTCTTTGTTTGCGTCGGTGTAGGTTGTGTCATTTGTGTTGTAGGTATCTTCGTTGGGATAGGTTTTCAACGTGAGCGTGTAGTTACCGGACAACGCCACTTTGATGTTGCGGCCCTTTGCCGTCACTTCGCCCAAGCCGCCGCCTTCACCGCTGAACACTTTGGTGCCATTATCCAAAGAATCGCTAACAAGATAACCGTAGCCACGCTTGTTTTCCCACTTGGTGCTGATTGCAAATTGGAATTCGTCTCCTTCCAACAAGTCCATGGTGATTGTGTACTCGTTTTTGCCTTCCACTTTCGTCAGCTTGTGGCTTTCGGTGATGTTTTTGCCCCAATCCGAACTGATAAGCAATTCGCTTGTGCCACTACCCACAACGTAAAATTCACGTGTGTCGTCTGTGAAAAGAGTGAAACCGGCAAACACACTAACGTCTTCCGTTATCGGTTTTGAAAAATCGAAAAGGTGTGTGTAGCTGGGAGTGGAAAACCAATTTATGAATTGGTAGCCGCCTTCTTTTTCCGGCGTAAATTCTTCCACTGTTTTGCCGTCCTCTACCTTGACTTCTTTGATGACGTTTTTGCCGTCGCAGAACGTTACCGTGTGTTTCACAGTGTTGTCGCAAGCAACGATTGCAAAAGCAGACGCTACAAGCAACACCGCCAACAAAACAGACAATAGTTTCTTTTTCATCTTACTTCCTCCTGATTTTTGTTCAATCAGCAAAGCCACGTGAAAATCTAAGCACAATTTGAGGCAATGAATTTGGCAAATACCGCAAAAAATGCACAAAATTTGGTTTGCTTAATTGATTAACCAAATTATAAGCCCACTTTTTCGCAATGTCAATACCCATTTTTGATTTTTTTTGAATTTTTTAACGATTTTTTTGTCGCAAAGTATTTTGCAAACAATTCCTGTCGCATGCGGCAAAGGCGGTGGCAGAAAATATACTTTTCGATAACTACACAAAACAATTTTGTACTTGCCCACGACAAACAAAAAAAATAGTTCGATTCCTACGTGCCCAAAACATGCTTTAAGATAACCACGAAACAGTCTTATGCCGCTGGTTCTCTGTCAAAACAGCGGTTCGCTTCCAATGCAGAAAGGGTGTCTCTGAAAAAATATATTTTGCGACAGCTATTCAACAACAAAATGCCGCTTTTTCGTACCAACCTGCTTTTTGTTGCAAGAATTTTGGGACAAACGGCGACGCTCGCAACAAACACGCTAAAACAATTTTCAAACGCCGTCACACCAAGAAACAGAATTTTTGATAGGTAACAAAACGTCCCCGGCCCCATCTTGTCGCTTTGTGGTCGGCAATAAATATTTTTTCGTTTTGAATTTTGGGTGGCAGGAGACTTCGCTAAAACATGAAATTTGTTAAAATAGCGAAAAAAATGTTCTGCAAAACACCTTGCAGAACAGCAAAAAACTATCTATTACAAAACGTTTTCGTCTAAATTTAACTTCGTACGCCAATGTTTGACAAAGATTTTATCACGACTAGTGCATCCACAAAATGCAGAAAAGCGTTGTGCACAACAACGGCAAAAACTGCAACCGTTAAGTAAAAAGCGGTTGTTTGCACAATAATCCATGCAAACTGCACGCCTTGCTATAACCGAATCACAAAATTTCAACGCAATCCATTATTTTACTGCCCCAGCAAACTATAAAAAATAACTCGACTGCATCTTTAGCATTTTTTCAACACATGACAAATTGAACCGCATCGGTACGAAAACAGTTTCGTTTAGAGCGCCCCAAAGCATACAATCCGTTTGTTGTCCGTGCATTTTCCTTTTTCATCGCACAAACACAACGTTCGATGCTTTTAAAAATCGCAACGCTGTCAAATTTTCCAAAAACGTTGCGCTACAAACCGCACGCTTATGTTCAAATAAACGCTTGCACCGCTATTTTTTATCGATTGACTCGGCGACATCGCTTTTTCTTGCTTTTAGTTCTTGCACAACGCAATGAACACAATGCACAAGCGTTCTTACAATGTCGGTAACAAGCCAAATTGCAATGGCAACGTAAAACACTTGTGTTTGCGTCAGCAATGACGAGGTCACCAACACAAACAACAACGCAGGAAGCATACTACCAAGCCAAAATGCACCCATTGTTTTGCCTACTGCGCCAAAGCCAAGTGCGTTTATTTTGAAAAGATACCCCACGATTGCAAGCAACGCCGTCAATAACAGCCACACTACACACAGTCCCAAAACGGCACGCACAACAAACAAAAAGTAGTTAATTGCAACCGAAAGCGTGTTGGCATCGTACAAATCCGCCATAAGTTGATCGGCACTGTCTGCCGAATTCACCGTGAGAGCATTGTCGCCGTAGTAGCCGGTTACGGACATAATGTGACCGTCGTCCGCAGTCCAATTCATTAAGACAATGTCGCTAAGCAAAATAACGTAGTTTTTGTAGACACTTTTTCCGCTATCATCGGTGGCAAGATATGTTGTAATGTAGTAATCTCGCATAGTGGGCGCAGACGTGAAACTGTTTCCCAAAGCGCCGTACTTGGTTTTGTAGTACAACTCGTATGTTGCGCCGTAGTTATCTTCCGAAACAACTCCGTCGTTTTGAAGAGTACCAAGTGTTTGTTTTGCACTGTCGTCGCCGTGTTCGTTAACAAACGAAACGTACTCTTTCACGCTCCAGGCAGAAAACTCCTTCACTTTTCCCATCAATGTTAGTTTGGCAGAATAATTTTCCTTTTGTGAATCTTCAAGAGCCTGATAGTTTTCGTAAGAAACGATGTCCGACGCATTTTGTTTGTTCACAAATTCAACCGTACAATCGTCGTACAGCGTCTTGCCGTCACGCATATCCACAACCAAATTGTAGCCGTTTCGTGCGTAGACGTTGTCAGCATCGTTAACGAAAGAATTGATAACGGCATTGTTGCCGTCAACGGCATAACTTGCATTGCCTTTTTCCACTGCAATTGAAATTGCATGGTCCCCATCGAACAATCCATGATAATATTCCTTAAACGATGCCGAATTGCCGTAGCGAACGGAAAAGGTTACTTTGGACATACCACAGAATGCCACAAACAAGATGATGGTTGCGATAAATAACGCCAAAACGCCGTTCCCTAACGAACGATCTTTACTTTCGTCGGCGTACTTTTTACTGAAAAAATTAAGTCCAAAATATTTTAGCCAATTCAACATTAGTCAACCTCTGTTACATTATTTTTTTACTGCGCAAAAACGTTATTTTTTCAAGCTTTTTGACATTTTATATCGATACATCGGTACAAAAATCAAAACACTTTGCGCACGCCGGAAACAATATAAGTTTCGTTGTTCGAAACAACTACGTCGACATTGAAGTAGGGTTCAAGCATTTGCGCCAACACTGCCGCTTCGGGCAACTCCGCCGATACGTGCGGCCCCCTTTCGTGGTGTTTTTTGAGCGCCTCACGGCTCATTCCGTGCGCTATTGTGAATTTTCCGCCAACTTTTGTTACCGCCGCCAAAGATTTTATCAAGCCTTGCGCATCCACAAAGTGCGGAAAGGCATTGTAGATAACGACGGCATCGAACTGTTTTTCAAACTCGTGCGTTTGGGCATCGTCGCAAATAATCGTCACATCGGGAAAGTTTTTTGCGGCAATTTCGCACATTTTGGGCGACACGTCAATGCCCACCAACGACTTAACCTTGCGCTGTGCGTAGTAAGGGAAAAGCACTCCCGTGCCGCACGCAACATCCAAAACGTCGATGCCTTCACTTATTCCGGCGACATCCAAAATTCTGTTCAAAATCTTGTCGTTACGCACCAAATGCGCATCCCATTGCGGCGCACACGCATCAAAAAATTCAATAATATCCTTTTGATTCATGATGTTTTCTCCTCACACAAACTATTTGGCAACCGCACCGTTGCCGTTCGTTTCAAAAACACGAAAATACATGTTCCGTTCACTGTTTTGGCGGTTTGGGGCCGTTAAACGAATAAAAACTGCATTTTATGCCGGCGTTGAACAAGTACCGTTTTTTATCGGCACGCCGTCCGAAATGCCGTTCAAAATCCTGTAGCGGCGAAAGAAAGTAGAAATTCCACTTGTCTAGCGAACGGTAAAGTTTGCCCATGTTTGCGGCAGTTTGGCACGCCTCTTCCACGTTGCCCAGCCGCTCGCCATAAGGCGGATTGCTGATATTCACGCCGTAACTTTGCCGTGAAACAAACTGTTCCGCTGCACGCAAATTAAATTTTACGTACTTATCCACGCCCGCTTGCTTGGCGTGAAACGATGCAATTTCCAAAGCCTTTGGGTTCAAGTCGCCGCCGACAATATTCAGCGGACGGTCCACACGAAGGTCATTCGCTTCTTGCAGTGCCAATTTGTGCACGTCGCCTGCACACGGCCAGTTGCAATAAGCAAACGTTCTGTTCGAACCGGGGGCAATTTTCAGTGCCCTCATTGCCGCTTCAATCGGCAGCGTACCGCTACCGCAAAACAAATCGGTGAAAGTTTTTTCCGGATTCCACACGGAAAGGTCGATAAGCGCAGCCGCAGTTGTTTCTTTCAGCGGTGCTGTGTAGGGCAAGGTGCGATACCCTCGCTTGTGAAGTCCTGCGCCCGTCGTATCCAAGTTTACCGACACCACGTTTTGAGTTATATCCAATTCCACTTTGTACTCTGCGCCCGTTTCGACAAGAGCGCCGTACTTTTTGCACAACGCCGTGACGATAGCCTTTTTGCCCACCGCTTGGATGGAATGATACGCAAACAACACGCTGTCCACGGATTTTGTGACAACCGTTACACGGCCGTTACTGTCGATAAAGTCTGCCCAATTCAGTTGCACAAGCCCTTCGAACAACATGTCGAAATCGGTGGCGACAAACTTGCCCAAACACACCAACACCCGTTCGCCGCTGCGCAAAAACACGTTTAGCCGTGCAACGTCCGCCCACGAACAGTTTGAAATTTCAATTCTGCCGTTGATGGCACGGGTTTCGGCGTAACCCAACAAATTTAGCTGTCTTTTTACCACCGCTTCCACGCCCGTGGCGGCAGGCACCAACAAATCCATAATTTTACCGTTCCTTTTGGCAAGCATCGCTGTTTGTTGAAACAAAAAGCGAAGTGCCAACTGTTTTGCCCTTCAAAAATTATCTTTTAGGGGGCTTTTGTGTTTTTATTATAACACGAAATTGCAATTCTGACGAGTGCCTTTTACTTGTTTTGTTTGATAACACGATGCACCAAACAAAATTTGCCATTTGTAGTTTGAAATTTTCAAATTACCAAACAAAACTTCAAAAGATATGTGTTGCCAAAGTTGTATTTTTGTGCACAAAACAAAAAAAACGAGCTCGGGAAGGTGAACTCGTTTTTCGTTATATTTAGTTTTTTGTTTGAGCTTTGGTTTGCGACGATTGTTTTTTACGTCTGAAAGCATTGTGTGTTAGTACATACTACTGTTGAACAGGAACAATGCTAGCCGCAACAGATTCATTTACGGTGCTGGTAACAAGACAGTAACTTATTCAAGCCGTTTGCAATCATTCAACATTGCAACAACTCTTGTTTAACATTCACTATCACTGTTCACAAACAATTCGTTCCGTTCGACAAAATTTTATTCATTCAGGCCAATTTATTGCTACTTTTTGCCATGGTAATGTGCCTAAAGTTTGGGTGCACCACAAAATACTACTTTGTGCCATAGTAACGCCGTCGCCGTTTGGGACACGCCACCCTTCTTCGTCTCACACAACGCTTTTGCTGTTTGGGCACTTCGCAAAATGCTACTCTGTGCGAAGGGCAACAACGGGGTCTTTCTTGGCGGCGCTTGCCGAAGGAATGATGCCTGCAATAAGCGTTAGCAACATGCTGATGCCCACCATAAGTGCCGCAAACCACA